>JAGQUL010000366.1 GCA_020438525.1 Thermoleophilia bacterium
CTTGGAAAGGGTCTGGCTCGGTCACCGGCTCGTGAATCGACCCAACCAGCTCTCCGGCGGCGAGCAACAGCGTGTCGCTGTTGCTCTCGCTCTGGTCCACGACCCGGCGTTCGTGCTCGCCGACGAACCCACCGGCAACCTCGACCAGACCAGCGGCGCGCAGGTGCTCGACCTGATGCGCGCGGCGGTCGACGACTACGGACAGACGATCGTGATGGTCACCCACGACGCGACCTCGGCTGCCATCGCCGACCGCGTGCTGTTCCTGTTCGACGGGAAGATCGTGGACCGGATCGAGCAGCCCGACGCCGACCAGGTGTTCGAGCGGATCCGTCAGCTCTCGGTACACGCAGACGGCGAGGCGTGACGTGCTGCGGGTAGCGATCAAGGGAGTCCTGTCACGCAAGCTGCGACTGATGCTGACCAGCATCGCGGTCGTGCTCGGAGTCGGCTTCGTGTCGGGCGCGTACTTCCTCACGGATTCACTGCGGGCGTCGTTCGACACGGTCTTCACCGAGGCGACGCAGGGCGTCGACGTGCAGGTGACGACGAAGGAGTACGCGAAGCTCGCCCAGGAGGCAGCGACGAGCGCCCCGGGCACGGTGTCGATCGACCTGGCGAAGGTCGGCGTGCCGCCGGAGGTGGTGGATGAGCTCGAAGGCGTGCGAGGAGTCAAGCGCGTTGCCGGGTCGATCTTCGAGGTCGGCGCACAGCCGCTCGACAAGAAGGGGCGCCCGATCAGCACGGGTGGCGCTCCGTCGTTCGGGGCGAACTGGGTTCCCGAGGCCGAGGAGACGGGCGCGCTCCGGCTGGTCAAGGGCAAGGCCCCCGAGCGCGGCGAGGTGCTGCTCGACGCGACGACGATGGATCGCGGCAGGTTCTCCGTAGGCGACGACGTGACGATCCTCATCCAGGGCGGCCGCACGACGCGCACGTTCAGGATCTCGGGCGTCATCAAGTTCGGCGATTCCAACAGCCTCAACGGCGCTGCGATCTCGGCGTTCGAGACGAGCGAGGCGCAGGAGCTCTTCCAGATGGGAGACCGCTTCAGCGCGGTCGACGCACAGGCGGAGTCCGGCGTGTCCCAGGAGCAGCTGAAGCGGAACGTGGCACGCGCGCTCGGACCCGACTACAAGGTGCTCACCGGGGTCGAGGTCACGCAGGAGCAGACCGACCAGATCGACGACGCGTTCCTCGGCATCCTGCAGAACGTGATCCTCGGCTTCGCGGCCGTCGCGGTGTTCGTGGGTGCGTTCACGATCTTCAACACCTTCACGATCCTCGTGGGGCAGCGCACGCGCGAGATCGGCCTGCTGCGCGCGATCGGCGCCAGTCGCCGCCAGGTGCTCGGCATCGTGGCGCTCGAGGCGCTCGTCGTGGGCGTGATCGCGTCGACGTTGGGGATCCTCGCCGGGTATGGGATCGCCTATGCGCTTCGCGAGCTGATCAACGCGTTCGCCGACGGCGGGATCCCGAAGGAGGCGTTCCCGCTCAAGACGCGCACGATCGTCGCCTCGTACCTCGTCGGCGTGGTCGTGACGTTCGTGGCCAGCATCGTGCCGGCCATCCGAGCGGCGCGCGTGTCGCCGCTCGAGGCGCTGCGCGCCAATCCGGCGCACGCAGGTCGTGGCTGGCGTGCGCCGGCGTTCGGCGGACTGCTGCTCCTGCTGGGCGGGTTCGCCGTCTATCGCGGGTTCGCCGACAAGGACGCCTCGGTGCAGTCGACGCTCACGCTCATCGGCGGCGGGTTCGCGGTCGCGATCATCGGCGTGGCGCTGCTGTCGCGACTGTTCATCGCGCCGGTCACCCACCTGCTCGGCCCCGTGTTCGCCCGTGGTACTACCGGCCAGCTCGCGCGGCGCAACGTGCTACGCAACCGCGCCCGATCGGCCACGACCGCCTCGGCGCTGATGATCGGGCTGGCGCTCGCGTCGCTCGTGCTCGTGTTCCAGTCTTCGATCAAGCAGACGATCAACGCCGAGATCGATCGCACGCTGGGCGCCGACATCTCGATCTACAACTCGACCGTGCTCAACTCCGGCACCGGGGTCGTCAACGCCAAGGACGTGGCGAAGATCGCGAAGGTCGACGGCGTCGACCGCGTCGGCGCGCAGCGGATCGGCGGCGCCACGGTCGACGGCCGCTTCGACACCGACGACGTCACCTTCGTGACCGCGCTCAACCAGGAGTCCTACGGCACGGATCCGCTGCTGCGCCTGAACGTGCTCGACGGAGCTTCCGAGCCCGCCCCCGACTCGATCCTGATCGACGAGGATCTTGCCAAGGATCACGACTGGACGGTCGGCGACAAGGTCAAGCTCGGGTTCGTGACCGGCAGCGCTCCGAAGTTCGAGATCACGGGCATCTACGAGCCGAACGAGCTGCTCGGCGCACCCGTGCTGATGGCGATCGACGACTTCAATCGCCTGCAACCCCCCGCGGTGCGGGCCGACGCGTTCGTGTTCGCGAGCGTCGACGACGGCGAGAAGCCCGCCACGGTCGCGCGCAGGATCGAGAAGACGCTCGGCCGCGACGGCGCGTACCTCGACGTGAAGGACACCGAGGCGTTCCGCGACCTGATCGACCAGCAGTTCGCACCGATCCTCGGACTGGTGCTCGGCATGCTCAGCCTGTCGCTGATCATCGCACTGTTCGGCATCGGCAACACGCTGGCGCTCAACGTGTTCGAGCGCACGCGCGAGATCGGCCTGATCCGCGCGGTCGGCGGCACGCAGCGACAGGTCCGACGGATCATCCGACTCGAGGCCGTGCTCGTGGCGGTATTCGGCGCGATCGTCGGCATCGTCGTGGGCCTGGCCGCAGGTCGCGCGTTGATCGCTGCGCTCGCAGACCAGGGATTCGAGTTCGCGCTCAGCTGGGGCGGCATCATCGGCGTGCTGATCGCAGGATTCATCGCCGGCGTGCTCTCGTCGGTGCTGCCCGCGCGCCGCGCCGCCCGCACCGACGTGCTCGAGGCAATCGCCACCGAGTGATGTATGTGACATGGGCCGACCGGAACACGTCCGATCGGCCCATGTCGTGCGGCACACCCCTGATGTCAGGCGTGGGCGAGCTCGCGGTCGGCGACCTCGCTGCCCTCGACCTCGAGCGGTGCTGCATCCTCGCGGCCCGCGCTGCCCACGCTGATGCGTCGTGGCTTGCGCTCCTCGGGCTTGGGGATCGTCACCTCGAGCACGCCATGGTCGATGGTGGCGGTCACCGCGTCGGGATCGATTCCGCGCGGCAGGGTGAGCGTCCGCTCGAACGAGCCGAAGCTGCGCTCGATCCGACGCATGCCGTCGCCACTGGATTCGCTCGTGTCGGCACGTTCGCCGGCGATGCGCAGGACGCGGTCCTCGAGCTCGATCGTCACGTCGTCGTCGGTCATGCCCGGAAGGTCCAGGCTGAGTGCGAAATGGTCGTCGAGCTCGACGATGTCGAGCGGCGGTACCCATCGTCCGGATGCGGCGCCGGCGCGTCCCCCGAAGAACTGGTCGAACATCGAGGTCACGTCGCGCTGGAGCATCGCGAGCTCCCGGGACGGATCGGTTGCGATTCGCATGGCTGCCTCCTCACTGATCTGATGGTTATGAACTCACATACGGGCTATTCCCGACACCCGAAAGAATACACCTGAGTGCAGCACAGTCAAGTTGCACGCCCACGCTCCGCTCAGATCTGATGGAGCAAGCAGTAGATATGAGCACGCAGGCTTCGCATCACACTGCCGGAATCCGACACCAGCATGCGAAACTCCCCCGCCGCACCGATCGCAATTCGGACCGACCGCGCAGGTCCGGCGCGAAAACCGGGACGGGACTGGTATTCTCGGGCGCGTGAGCATTCCTGAACCCCCAGCCCCTCGTCGCTTCGACAGCTTCCCGGGCATCTCCGCCCAGACCGTCGAGGCCCTCGCTGCCAAGGGCATCGAGACCACGTTCCCGATCCAGACGCTCGTGTTGGACGAAGCGCTCGCCGGGCGCGACATCCTCGCCAAGGCGCCGACCGGATCCGGAAAGACCTTCGCGTTCGCGATCCCGATCATCGAGCGCGTGCACGCGAACGACCCCACTCCAAGCGCGGTCGTGCTGGTGCCGACGCGCGAGCTGTGCGTGCAGGTGATGGAGGAGTTCGAGATCCTGCTCGCCGCCTCCGACATCAACGTGGCACCCGTGTACGGCGGCACCAACCTCGAGACCCAGGCCAAGAAGGCGACCGGCGCGCACGTGATCGTCGCGACGCCCGGCCGACTGCTCGACCTGATGGAGCGGCGCCTGCTCGACCTGTCGAACGTGTCGATCCTCGTGCTCGACGAGGCGGACCGGATGCTCGACATGGGCTTTCAGCCGCAGACCGACCGCATCGAGTCGGCGATCCCGAAGGATCGCCACACGATGTTCTTCAGCGCCACGCTCGACGGACGGGCCGGCCGCATCGCAAAGCGCTACACCAACGAGCCGTACCGCTACGAGGTCGCTCGCCCCGAGGGCGAGGAAGGCAACATCGAGCATCGGTTCATCAAGGTGGGCCGCGGCACGAAGATGGCCACGCTCGTGGAGCTGCTCGAGGCCGACCGCGACGAGCCGGGCCTGACGCTCATCTTCACGCGCACCAAGCGCGGCGCGGACACCCTCAACCGCGATCTCAACAGCCGCGGCATCCCGACCGAGGCGATGCACGGCGACATGCCCCAGAACGTACGCGAGAAGACGCTCGCCAAGTTCGAGAAGGGCGAGCTCAAGATGCTCGTCGCGACCGACGTGGCAGCGCGAGGCCTCGACCTCGACGACATCACCCACGTCGTGCACTTCGACGCACCCGACGACCGCGCCGACTACGTGCACCGGTCCGGCCGCACCGGTCGAGCAGGACGCACGGGTCGCGCAACGTGCCTGATCACGGACGAGGACGAGTACGTGATGGGTCGCGTCGCCGAGGACCTCGGGCTCGAGGAGGACTACCTCGCCGCCGGCCTGCGGATCATCCCGCCGCGCATGGCCTACTCGTCGAAGGG
>JAGQUL010000367.1:0-2393 GCA_020438525.1 Thermoleophilia bacterium
GCATTCGTCTGCGTCATTACGCCATGCAGCAACGCGCCGAGCTTCGACGACTCCTTGTCAGCCGACACGTGATGAAACTCGTCGATCGCGAGAACGACATCGTTGAACGCATCGGTCGGCACCGCGTCGAACGCGAAGCGAATCGTCGCATGGGTGCACACAAGCGTGGCATCGCTGCTGGAGTTCAGGAACTCGACGAGCCGCTGCACCTTGCTCTCACTCGAACCCGGCAGGCACAGGTTGTTCTTCTCGGCGACCTCCCAGTCCGCGAAGAACCCATGCTCGGTGAGCTTCGTGTTGGCGAACGACGCACCGATCGCGCGCTCCGGCACCGCCACGATCGCCTTCTTGAGCCCCTGATTGAACAGCTTGTCGAGCGCCAGGAACATGAGCGCACGCGACTTGCCCGACGCGGGTGGCGCCTTAAGCAGCAGGTACTGGCTTTCGCGAGCGGCGAACGCCTTGGCCTGCATGTCACGCATGCCCATCTCATTCGTCTTCGTGCTCTCACCCGTCTGGGCATACGTCACGCTCACCAGATCAGGCATTCGCCGGCTCCTTCACCATCGCCTCGTACATGTCGAACAGGTGCTCGAGCCGCTCATCGTCGCTTGAGAACGGCTTCGTTCGATACAGCCGCTCCACCGCCTCGTCGAGCTGCTCGTGAGCACGCCGCAGGTCGGCAGGCATCTTGTCCGGATCGTACATCTGCGCGAGCGTCTTCTCGGGATGATGCTCGCGCGCTTCGAGGATGCCGAAGGTGAACTCGGTGAGGGAGTCTTTGTCGACGTCATCGACCTGGGGGATTGGAAAGGTGTTGTAACACCCTCCGGCTGAATAGCGAAGATCGGTCTTGAGGCGCCCTGCAAGCGCTCGTGTCCACACCATATGAAGGCGCGACTGAATCAGCCCGAAAATCCAAGGCTCGGCGTCGTAGATCGCGTTGGCAAGGTTCGAAATAATGGTGTTGTCATCAAGAAACCCCATCGGTATGTCTTCGCGCCGTTCCGAGGACACCGCTGGAATGATGATCGAACTCCCCGGTCGATGACGGATTCGATGAAATCGCCACGGAACACCGGCTACGCTTCGGGATGCTGAGCTCTTGCTGGCGCTGCGGAAGGCACGAACACGGTTTATGCGCTCAGCAATCGGTGGGATCCGACTGGCTGCGCTGACATCAGCATCAGAAATCCAGAGGCAAAAACGTTCCTTGCCGCCGAGATACTCGGCAGCTCCAACGTACCGTCGAATGAAGCTGGCTGCCTCGGGATATGCCGCGACTAGTTCGTCTCTTTCAAGCCGAGTCAGTAGAAGATTTCCGTCATCTGTAGGCTGATTCGCCGTGGTCATATCAGGCAGGCCGCTGATCGACGACGAGCAGGCCTCCACGATGGCTCGCTGGGACCCCGCGGTCAGGTATGGAGAAATCTCTGGTACCTCTTTACGCATTCCATCGGTATAGATCATGCGCGACTTCGACGGCGCCGAGCTGATGCAAATGATCGCAACCGAGACGCCCGCATTTCCCTTCGCCTGGTTAGTCCACTTGAAGGACGTGTGAGCAAAGCTGATGACGGCGCCCGTATCAAAGATGTGAGGCCAAAGCGCGCCTACCTGAACGCCTTGACATACGGAGTTCGTCGAGACGAATGCGGCAGACATGTTTCGGCCTTGAATGTATCGCGCGGCCTTGATGAACCACGCGCCGACGTAGTCGAGAAAACCATGTGGTTGGATCGGAAAGAAGGCGGCCTCACGATCCGCTCTATAGTCGTTGACTGAAGTGTCGCCACTCCGGCCACCCAAATACGGCGGATTCCCCAGCACGTACACATCGTCACCCGTGCCCACCGGGCACGCGTCGTTCCAGTCCACCCGCGTTGCATTGCCGCACGTGATGTTCCCGGTGTCCCGCAGCGGAATGAGTGCGATCTCCACGGCGAAGAGCTCTCGGAACTCGACGTTCATCTGGTGCTTGGCGAGGTAGAGCGAGAGGATTGCGATCTCGTGCGCGAAGTCGTCAATCTCGATGCCATAGAAGCGCTCGAGCTTGATTACGCTGTTGGCGAACAGCGTCGCTCGACTCGGCTCAAGCTCGCGGATACGAACGAGGATCCGGTGCTCGAGCTTGCGTAGCTCCTTGTAGCCGATCACGAGGAAATTGCCGCTGCCACAGGCCGGGTCGAAGAGCTTGATCCTCGCGATACGCTCGAGCAAGTTATCGAGCTTGCGCACGGTGTCAGCCGCGCGGAACGCGTCCTCCAGCTCGTCGAGGAATAGCGGCCGGATCACCTTCATGATGTTCTCGACCGACGTGTAGTGCATGCCGAGGCTCTCGCGCTGGCCCGGCTGCACCACCGCCTGCATCATCGAGCCGAAGATGTCCGGGT
>JAGQUL010000367.1:2439-2638 GCA_020438525.1 Thermoleophilia bacterium
GCGGGGCTGCCCTGCCAGCGAGCGCTGTCGAACAGCTTGCCGTTGACGTAACCGAACGGCGCGAAGTGCGCGGGTACCCCAGCTCGCTGGTCGAGCGGCGTGTCGAGCACAACGAACAGGTCGTCGAGGAACTGCGCAGTGTCGCTGCCATTCTCGAGCGTGAGCGACGCCAGCGTGTTCGTGAAGATGCCGTCGTCGA
>JAGQUL010000054.1:0-161 GCA_020438525.1 Thermoleophilia bacterium
TTTACCCCACCAACTAGCTAATCCGCCGCGGGCCCATCCTTCACCACCGGAGTTTTGGTACACCGCCTTATGACGGTGCACGTTATGCGGTATTAGCCGAAGTTTCCCTCGGTTGTCCCCCAGTGAAGGGCAGGTTACCCACGTGTTACTCACCCGTTCGC
>JAGQUL010000054.1:231-20019 GCA_020438525.1 Thermoleophilia bacterium
CCTGAGCCAGGATCAAACTCTCCGATGAAAAATGGCTGACTGGCCCGGCGTCACGTCCGAGGACGATTCGCGGGCTGCTGCCGAAGCAGCGCGTCATCTTTTGCATGGAAGTTTGATGACCTAGTCCCAGTTGTGCTCGGGGCATCGGCCGTGAGAGCCGCCCCGAACGCTGGGTGTTGTTTATGGAAGTCATTGTCATCACGTTCCCCTGCCCGGCTGGGGTCGGGAAACGCGTGTATAGACATTGACGGGTCATCAGATCCCCGACATCGCCCTCGCCTTCCACATCTGATGGAAGGGTCTGGACCGAATACCGAACATCTGCGTGGACGTTGCATGCAGGACATGCGCGGTCCGCGCCGAAGTCGGTGTCGGCGATCTACCCGTTACTGCTCGATTCTCAAGGACCAGGCGCCTGCCCCGAAAGGTGGCGCGGCGAGGAACTATAGACCATCCTCGGGGCGTGTGCAACCAAGGTGCGCGAATTTGTCGTCGCGGTCGGAGAAATCCCCGCTCGTAGCGAACAAATTCGTGCGCAGGGAACCGTCGCCGCCGCGCCGCGCGCCTGGTCAGGCGAGCTCGCTGCGCTCCACGTCGCCCACCACGTCGATGGCTCCGAGGCGCTGCTCGACCTCGTCCTTGTAGCGGTTCACGACCTCCACGACGAAGCCGTTCGCGCCGATCACGCCGCTGTAGCTGCGCACCTTGCCCTCGTCGAGCATCGTCGACAGCTCGCGCTCCACCGCCGGCGCCAGCCGTTCGTGGTGCTCGCGCAGCTTCGCGTAGACCTCGCCGGGCGGCACGCCCTCGAGGTCGGGCTGCTGGTTGAAGTGCACGACGTAGTCGATCGACCGGTTCTGCTGCGACCGGTTGATCAGCAGGCCCGCGCCCACGAGCGCACCGATGCCGAGCGCAATGCCGATGCCCTTGCCGATCCCGCCCATGTTGATCCGCGCGCCCAGCCCGGCTGCCGACGCCGCGATCGCGCCCGCGCCAAGTCCGCCGAGCACCAGCCCGCCGGTGAGCTGCCCGATCATCGGCCCGGCCGGACCGGTCCTCGTGCCGACGAGCTCGTGCACGTCGCCGCTGCCGGTGGTCGGATCGCTGCACACCTGCTCGAGCCGCAGCCCGGTGCCCGCGGGGCCGCCCAGCGGGGCCACCGTCCAGCCACAGTTGGTTGCTGCTCCGATACCGATCGTCACGATCCGCTCCCGTCCGTCGCGTCGCCTGGTCGTCCCTGGGCACGCGCCGTCCACGCGATTCGCCCACCGCCCGAACCTCGGGGAGACGACGACCTGCGTTTCACCACGCGTGCGCGCGATCGCTTGCGTGCGAGCTCGCGCGCGAGGCCTCGTGGCGCAGGCCTCCGGATCGACGCAGCGCGTCGGGTCGCAGCCGCCGCACCGCAGACGCAGTTCCATGCTCGAGTGCTAGGCGAGCACCTGATAGGCGTCGTCGTCGGCCGCGTCCGAACTCGTGCCGGCCGCCGCATCGCGCTCGCGCTCATGCTCGAGCACGAGCTCGAGGGACGCGATCGCCACCTCGCACTGGTCGGGCGTGCACTCGCGCGTCGTGAGGCGCTGGAACCACAGCCCCGGTGCCAGCACACCCCGCAGCGCCACGTTGTCGGCGCGCTTGCCAGCGAAGCGCAGCACCTCGAAGCTGAGGCCTGCGATCAACGGCAGCAGCACAGGGCGGGCGAGGATGATCTCGAGTCGATTGGCGTCCTGCAGGAAGGTCAGCTGGGCGGCTCGGAACACGAGCACGCCGATCAGGAACAGCCAGACGATGAACGCGGTGCCGCAGCGCACGTGGATGCGGCTCATCGCGTTGACGGGCTCCGGCTTGAGCTCCACCCCGTGCTCCCAGGCGTTGATCGCCTTGTGCTCGGCGCTGTGGTACTGGAACACGCGGCGCATGTCCGGCATCAGCCCGACGATGATCAGGTAGATGCAGAAGATCGCGAACTTGATGCATGCCTCGACGAGCACGAAGGCCCACGCGTCGCGATCGATCGGCAGGAACGTCACGAGCGTGACCGGCACGACCTTGAACAGCCCGATCGAGAATGCCATCGCCACGGCCATCGCCACGAGGATGCTCATCGTGCCGAGCTTGTCGGGGTCCGGGTCGGGCGAGCCCTCGTCGTGCGGGAGCGGCATCGGCACCCCCATCGCGTTCGTCGCGCCCGCCATCTCGGCGGCGCGTTCGACCTCGTTCAGCTCGCGCCGCTCGGCTTCGGCCGCTGCGTCGTCGCCCGCATGCGAGCCCGCCGCGTCGTCGTCCCCATCTGCTGCAGCCTTCGCGGCCTCTTCGTCGGCGAACTTCGCCTCGACGCCCTCGATCGCGTACTCGCTCGACACGAAGAGCGCGCGCATGCCGATCACCAGCGCCTCGAACAGCGCCACCACGCCACGCACGATCGGGATCCGGGCCCAGCGGTGCTTGGCGGCGAAGCTCGTGAGCTCGCGGTGCTGCTCGCCGATCGAGTCGTCCCATCGGCGCACCGCCACGGCCCAGGAGTGGGGGCCGCGCATCATCACGCCGTCCATCACGGCCTGCCCACCGACGGCCGCGCTCGGCGCCATCAGCACGACGTAGGGCGCGCGGGCGGCCGTCCAGGCGATCCTGCGTGGCAGCGAGCGGCGCCGGTGACGGACTGGTGCGCTGGGCGCGTGCGGCAGGGAATCGGCGTGACTGGTCATCTCCCGCACCTTACCCCAGCACGCGAATCACGCACCGTACCGGCGAGGCCGGCGATTCGTCGGCCGGCTCGCGGCCGAGGTCGTCTCAGCGCGTGGCGAGCGTCTCGCGGCGCACGCGACCGAGGTCGACGACCTCCGCGGTGAGTGCGCTGTCGAGCGCGCTCTCGGTGAGGTCGAGCGACGGTCGCGAGGTCGGCAGCTCGTGGCAGTCGCGGCAGCGCGGCTCGTAGCTCTCCTGCGCGCCGACGCGGATCACGGGCTCGTCGGCGGTCGCGGGGCGGCCTCCGATCAGGCGCTGGGTGCGCGTGGCGGGGCCGGCGCAGACCTGGCAGATCGCCTGCAGCTTGTCGACGAACTCGGCGACCGCGAGCAGTCCCGGCACCGGGCCGAACGGCTCGTTCTTGAAGTCCATGTCGAGCGCCGCGAGGATCACGCGCCGCCCGTCGTCGGCAAGGCGCAGCGCCACGTCGACGATCCCCTCGTCGAAGAACTGTGCCTCGTCGATGCCCACGACCGCGGAGTCGCCGACCATGCGCAGGATCTCGGAGCTCGTGTCGACCGGTCGGGCCGACAGGCGCGTGCCGTCGTGCGAGACCACGTCGGTGGCGTGGTAGCGGTTGTCGAGCATCGGCTTGAACACCGCGACGTCCTGGCGAGCGATCTGCGCGCGGCGCAGCCGTCGCATCAGCTCTTCGCTCTTGCCGCTGAACATCGAGCCGCAGACGACTTCGATCCAGCCACCTCGGGTTGGCATCTCGCGCATGTGTGGACCTCCCCATGGAGCCGCCTATGCGCAGCGGATCCAGGTCGCTTCACGTCACGCGGATGCCGCGAGCACCCGCTTTCAGTAGCGAAACGATACCGGCAGCATCGGATGCAGCGCAGGACGACGACGCCCTGCTTGGCCGTATTCGACCGCGCGAGCGGTCGGGTCCGATCAGGACTCGGCGGGAGCGTCCTCGGCGGGCGCGGCGTCCTCGGCAGGCGCCTCCTCGGCAGCCGGTGCGTCTGCAGCGGCCTCCTCGGCGGGCGCGGCCTCGGCAGCCGGAGCATCGTCGGCAGCGGCCTCCGCAGCGGGAGCGTCCTCGGAGCTGCCGGCGGCGACGATCGCCTCGGCCTCCGCCTGCTCCTTGGCGAGCTTGGCGGCCTCGGCCTCGGCCTTGGCGGCCTCCTCCTCGGCCTTGCGGCGCTTCGCGTCCTCGAGCGCCTTCGCCTCGGCGCGAGCCTGCTTGGCGGCGAGCGCCTTGGGGTCGACGGCCGGCGTGAACGTGCGCACGGTCGCCTTCTTCTTCTTGCCCTTGGTCGGCGCGGCGTCGCCAGCTCCCTCGACCTTGGCCTGGAAGCGCGCGAGGCGACCACCCGTGTCCATCAGCTTCTGCTTGCCCGTGTAGAACGGGTGGCAGAGGTTGCAGATCTCGACCTTGATCTCCGCCTGCGTCGAGCGGGTCTCGAAGGTGTTGCCGCAGGAGCACACGACCCGGGACGTCACGTACTCGGGGTGCAGATCGGTCTTCATGCGAAAGTGTCCTCCGTTGCGTTCACAGCTCCGGGCACCGGCCCGGCTGGCGAGTGTAGCGCAGGAGCCAACCGGGTGTGGTCAGTGTCCCACGAACCGCGCCGGGCGCTTCTCGATGAAGGCATCCATCCCCTCGCGCTGGTCCGCGGTCGTGAACGCCAGCGCGAACGCGTCCAATTCCCGCGCCAGATGTCCGCGCAGATCGCCGTCGAGGGCCAGGTTCACGACCTCCTTGGCGGTGGCGATCGACCAGGCCGGCTTTGCCGCGATCTCGTCGGCGAGCTCGAGCGCACGGTCCATCAGCCCGGCGGCCGTGGTGACCTGGTTGACGAGCCCCTGCCGGAGGGCTTCCTCGGCGGAGCACATCCGGCCCGTGAAGATGAGCTCCTTGGCGAACCCCGAAGAGGTGGTGCGCGCCAGCCGCTGGGTTCCGCCCCAGCCGGGCAGGATGCCGAGGTTGACCTCGGGGAGGCCGAATCGTGCGTCCTCACTGGCGAGCCGGAGGTCGCATGCGAGGGCGAGTTCGCAGCCGCCGCCGAGCGCGTAGCCGTTGACCGCGGCGATCACCGGACGGGGAAAGGACTCGAGGCGGGCGGTCGCCTGATGACCGCGCTGGGCATACGAGCGGGCCTGCAGGGCGCTCGCGGTCCGCATGTGGTCGATGTCGGCGCCTGCGCTGAACGCCCGGTCACCGGCACCGGTGAGCACCACCACGTGGAGTTCGGGTTCCGCCTCCACGGTGTCGAGATGCTGTTCGAGCGCGTNNTAGAACGGGTGGCAGCTCGAGCAGATCTCGACGTGGATGTCTTCCTTGGTCGAGCGGGTCTGCACGGTGTTGCCACAGGAGCACACGATGGTCGCTTCGACGTAATTCGGGTGGATGTCGGTCTTCATGCTTCGTCCGATTCTGGGGGCTGTTCAGGCATGCGGCGCCAGCCGAAGCGGCTGCCGGTTGGGCATCGTATCATGCTTCGCGCAATGGACATCGCAGGTCTCCCCATCTTCGCCGCGATCGCGGTCTCCGCAGCGGCCGGCGCGATGTCGTTCCTGTCGCCGTGCGTGGCGCCGCTGCTGCCCGGCTACGTGGCGTTCGTCGGTGGCGCGAGCGCCGACGATTCCGACCATGGCGCGCTGCCTCGCGCGCTTGGATTCGTGGCCGGATTCATCGTGCTGTTCGCCCTGCTCGGCGCGTCCGCCGCCGCGTTCTCGCGCCAGCTCAACGCGAACCGCGACGTGCTCGAGCTGGTCTGCGGACTGCTGGTCGCGCTGCTCGGCTTGGCGATGGCGTTCGATCGCTCGATCGTCCCCGCATCGCTCGGCGGCCGGCTGCAGCAGCGCAACGCGCGGCTCGGGTCGCCTGCCACCGCACTCGCCGCGATGCCGGTCGGGGCGGCGTTCGCGGTGGCCTGGTCACCGTGCATCGGGCCGGCGCTCGCGGCGATCCTCGCGCTCGCGGCCGGCAGCGCAGATCCCGGGCGCGGCGCGATCCTGCTCGTCGCCTACGGAGTCGGGCTCGGCGTGCCGTTCATCCTCGGCGCGGTCGCACTCGACCGGGTGCACGCGATCTCGTCGCGCGTGCGCGCTCACGCGCGCGGGATCCGGATCACCGGCGGCGTGCTGCTCGTGGTGCTCGGCATCGCGATCGCGACCGGCCTGTTCGGCCAGCTCGCCGCGCACCTCGCCCGCGTCGTGCCCGGCTGGCTGGGCTGATCCGCACCTCGCCCGACCCGCGCGACGAAGTCGGTCCTCACGCCCGATTTCGTTGCGCACGTGCCTGCACGCCCGACCCGCTTCACAGCTTGGGCGCGCGTCGCGCGCTGCGTCGCTCCGGTGGCCGTTCGGCCTCGTAGTCGAGGTCGACCCTGTCGCCGCTGCGCAGGTTCTCGAGCGGCGCGGGCAGCGGACCCTGCAGCACTGCGCACCCGACCGGTCCGGTCGCCGGTACGCGCCACGGGTTCTGCAGGCCGAGCAGGCCTTCCTCGAGCCACTCGCGGATCTTCACGTACTCGTCCGGCTCGCGCTCGGCGAGCCACGCCGCATCGCTCCACACGACGATCCGGCGCCAGTCGGGGCGCTCGGCGAAGCGTTCGACCAGCCGGTCACGCAGCTGCGCGATCACCGCGTCCACGTCGCGCTGGCGGATGCCGGTCAGCTCGAGCAGCTCGACGCGCAGGCCGCGCGGGTCCTGGCACAGCTCGATGAAGGTATCCGGCTCGAAGTCGTAGAGGATGGTCGTCGTCGTCATCGATCGATCGTGTTCCCGTTCGCGTCGAATCCGACGCGGGGCGGCCCCCCTCCACGACGCGGGCCGCCCCGAGAGGCGGCCCGCTGTTGGGGGAATCACACGCGCGGCGGGTGCCGCGCATCGCGCTCGATCAGGTGACGATCACCGTGACGCGTCGCGTGGAACCGGGCGCCTCGGCGAGCGAGGAGATCCCGGTCCTGCGGGCGAGCGCGCGTGCCTCGCGGGCCATGCCCTTGGGGTAGATGATGCGGGCGCCGGCGTAGTCGGTCTTGGAGTTGGTGACCTCGCCGATGTGGTAGCCGGCGGCCGTGAGCTTGTCGGCGACCGTCTTGGCCTTGCCCTTCTGCGAGCCGGCGTTGTACACGTCGACGTTGATCTTCGCGGGCGGCAGCATCGCCTTGCTCGCGGCGGGCGTGGCTGCCTTCGTGTCGGCGGCGGTGTCGGCCTTCTGCGCCGCGGTCGTGGCGGCGGTGGTGTCGGGGCGACCCGGGCCGGCGTTGTCGTTGCCGCCGAGCGCTCCGCCGAGCGCCACCACGATCGCGATCAGGATCGCACCCGCGCCGATCGCGACGATCAGCGTGGCGTGCTCGCTGCGTCGCAGCTTCTCGCGCCCCTGCCGCGCGAGCTCGGATGCGCGGACGCTCAGCTCGCGCGTTCGGTCGGCGACCGCGTCTGCACGATCGCTGCCGATGATCCGCTCCAGCGCCGCATGCGACGACGCGCCGACGCGCGCCATGATGCCTTCGCCGTCGACGCGCGAGCGGCGTGCGGGGGAGAAGCTGTCCTCCTCGTAGTCGTCGACCCACGCCTCGAGCTCGCCGGTGTTGCCGGTGCCGTGCTCCCACGGCGCGTCGGGGCCGAATGCCTCGTCGAGGTGCAGCTCGCCGGATGCCGCGACCGCCTGCTCGGGGGTGGGCCCGTTCGGCACCGCCGGCATCTCGGGCAGCTCGGGCAGGTCGATCTCGAGCTCGAACGCGGCGTCGGCTGCGACTGCGGCGTCGGCTGCTGCGGCTGCGCCGGCGAGCAGGTCCTGCGACAGCGGAGCATCGACCCCTGCAGCGTCGAGCTGGTCGTCGTCGCCATCCTCTGCGGCCGGGGGCACGGCGATCGGCGGGGTCGCGACAATGTCCGGGCGATCCGCGATGCGGGCGCTTCGCTCCTGCACGGCGCCGGAGAATGCGCCGTTCGGGCGTGCGGCAGTCGCAGGCGTCGCGGGCGTGTCGGGCAGTTCGGCGACCGCTGCCTCGCGGCCGACGGTGCGGTCGAGCAGCGCCATCGCCTCGTCACGACCGATGCCCATCGACGCGCCGTACACCACGGCGGCGGCGATCATCTCGTCGACGCTGTCGAACGCGCCGGGGTCGCCGGACTCGAGCGCCTCGGCCTGCGCGACTGGCAGTCCACAGTTCATCGCCACGCTGACGAGGCTTGCGCCGCGCCACTCGCGGGCCGCCTGCAGCGGCGAGGTATCCAGGTCGATCTTGGTCATGGTCGTGCTTCCCCTTGTGGTGCGATGGTGCGCGCTGTGCGACCAACTGCGTCCGATGGCTCGTCTATGCGTTCGGGGGCACCGGGCCGGTCTCCTGCAAGCGAAATGCAGGAAATTCGTCGGCGTGATGCGGGTTTGACGGGGCGCGACCGTGGGAAGGTGCGTGCGATGAATCATGGCGCTGCGACCGCCCCCGAGGCGGCACTTTCTGGAGGCGACGACGACCGGGCGCGCCCGGTGCGGGTCGCGTTGCTCGGTGCCGGGACCGTGGGTGGCTCGCTCGCGCTGCTGCTCGCCGAGCACCGCGAGCACGTGCGGCTCGCGACGGGTCGCGACGTCGAGGTCTGCGCAGTGCTCGTGCGCGACGCGAGCGTGCCGCGCGAGGGTCTGGGGGCCGGCGCGCCGCTCGTCGACTCGATCGAGGGCGTGCTGGCAGCGGCGCCCGACGTGGTGTGCGAGGCGATGGGCGGGCTCGAGCCGACGCGCGAGTACCTGCTGACCCTGCTCGATCGCGGGATCGCGGTGGTCACGGCAAACAAGCAGCTCGTAGCGCGACACGGCACCGAGCTGTTCGCGCGGGCCGAGGCGGGCGGCGCGCAGCTGCGCTTCGAGGCAAGCGTGTGCGGTGCGGTGCCGATCGTGCGGATGCTGCGCGAGAGCCTGGCGGCGACGCGGATCGAGCGGCTGCTCGGGATCCTCAACGGCACGACCAACTACATGTTGAGCGCGATGACCGCGCACGGGCAGGACTACGCCGACGCGCTGTCGGATGCGCAGCGGCTCGGCTATGCGGAGCCGGATCCGACCGAGGACGTGGAAGGAATCGACGCCGCGGCGAAGCTCGCGATCCTCGCCGGGATCGCGTTCGGCACGACGGTGGACGTGGCGGACGTTCGCACGACCGGGATCTCGGGCGTGAGCGCTGCCGACGTGGCGCACGCCGACGTGCTCGGGTGCCGGATCAAGCTGATCGCACGGGCGGAGCGGCTGGCGAACGCGGGCGGCGGGTCGAGCGTGTCGCTCGACGTCACGCCGATGCTCGTGCCGGAGTCGCATCCGCTTGCTTCGATCGGCGGCGCGACGAACGCGGTGCTCGTGGACGGCGCGCCGTTCGGGCGGCTGGTCGTGCAGGGCGCGGGCGCGGGTGGTCCAGAGACTGCATCCGCGATGGCCGGCGACCTGGTCAGCGTGATGGGCAGCGAGCCGAGCTTCCTCACCAGCGATCCGCACGTCGCGCACATGCCGGTCGCATCCAAGGACGCGCGCAGCGAGCGACACTACGTGCGCATGCAGGTGGCAGACCAGCCGGGCGTGCTCGCGGCGGTCGCGGGGGCGCTCGCCGGCAGCGGCATCTCGATCGAGCGCGTGCTGCAGCAGCGCGCAGAGGCGAGCGGCGAGGCCACGCTCGTAGTGACCACGCATCCGTGCGCACCGGGCGACCTCGACGCCGCGCTCGCGAACGTCACGAGCACCGATCGCACCGTTCTGCCGATGCTCGACGCGGACTGACCCGCGCGGCGCGCGGCGGTCGAGCCGCGATCGATCAGTCGGTGGCGGGACCGGTGATCGTGCCGAGGTCCGCGCCGCTCACCCGACCGATCCGGATCCAGCGCGAAACACCACCCCTCGATCCGGACGAGTGGCGCACCCGCGAGCGACCGATCCGGATCCAGCGCGAAACACCACCCCTCGATCCGGACGAGTGGCGCACCCGCGAGCGACCGATCCGGATCCCGCGCGAAACACCACCCCTCGATCCGGATGCGTCAGGCGCCGAGCACCTCGCGCGCGATCTCCGCGACCACCGCGGCGCGGCGACGCAGGCGGTCGAGGTCGAGCGTCGGGTGCACCTCGAACATCAGGCTGGTGCGGCCGAGCTCGTGCGCGACCGGCAGCGGGGCGACGTGCAGGTCGGCGAACGCGCCTTCCCTGTACTCCTCCGACCCCGATCCGCTGAACGCCCGGATCCCTCGCTCGCTCGCGCGCCGCAGGATCTCGTCGCGCTGCTGCTGTGCGCGGTCGAGGTCGCCGTCTGCCGCCTCGACGTAGCAGTACCACTTGTACTCGGCGTGCACGGTGCCGGCTTCGCTCGGCACCGGAGCGCGCAGCCCCTCCACCGCGCCGACGTGCTCGCGCCAGATGTCGGCGCGCTCGGCCCGCGCAGCGCGCCACGCCGGCAGCTTCGCGAGCTGCAGCAGCCCGATCGCCGCGCTCGTCTCGAGCATGCGCCAGTTCGTTCCGATCGCGTCGTGCAGGTAGCGGAACCCCTGCCCGGGTGCGGGCGCGGTGATCTTGGCGCGGTTCTTGCCGTGGTCCTTGAACGACCACGCCCACTCGAAGTCGGCGTCGTGCTGGAACGACGTGAGCCCGCCCTCGCCACCCGTGGTGATTATCTTGTCCTGGCAGAACGAGAACGCTGCCGCATCCCCGAACGTTCCGATCTTCCGCCCGCCGATCTCCGCGCCGTGTGCCTGCGCGCAGTCCTCGAGCACCTTCAGGTCGTACTCGCGCGCGAGCTCCATGATGCCGGGCATGTCGCACGGCCAGCCGGCAAGGTGCACCGGGATGATCGCCTTGGTGCGCGGCGTGACCACTGCACGGATCGTCTCCGTCGTGACGTTGCCGCTGTCGCGGTCCACGTCGGCGAACACCGGCGTGGCACCCACGAGCCGCACGCACGAGGCGCTCGCCACGAACGTACGAGGGGTGACGACAACCTCGTCGCCCGGTCCGATCCCCCACGCCCGCAGCGCGAGCTCGAGCGCCACCGATCCGTTCGCAAGCGCGATCGATCGGCCCGAGCCCAGGTAGTCGTCGTACGCCTCCTGGAAGGCCACGACCTTCGTGCCGGTCCACTGGTTGACCTTGCCGCTGCGCAGCACCTCCGTGACCGCGTCGACCTCGTCGCTCGCGTAGAACGGCCAGTGCTCCTGCGGCAGCACGGCAAGGTCGTCGGCGGTGAATGCGGCGGAGGCGTCGGTCGTGGTCATGGCGCCAACACTACCGCGCGGGGTTCGCCGCCCGCGCCGCCGGGGAACGCTCACGCCCATGACGAGCCCGAGCACCACTGCACCCGCCACCCCGCGCGGCGCCGGCCTGATCGAGCGCTGGCACCAGCACCTCGACGTGACCGACGACACGCCCCGCATCACGATCGGCGAGGGTGGCACGCCGCTCGTCAACGCGCGCCGCCTCGGCGAGCGCCTGGGCGTGGAGCTGCACCTCAAGCTCGAGCTGGCCAATCCGACCGGCTCGTTCAAGGACCGCGGGATGTGCGTCGCCGTGGCCCGCGCGATGCAGGATGGTGCGACGACGCTGATCTGCGCGTCGACCGGCAACACGAGCGCCTCGGCCGCTGCGTTCGCCGCCGCTGCGGGCCTCAAGTGCGTCGTGGTGGTGCCGAGCGGCAAGATCGCCGCCGGCAAGCTGCTGCAGGCCCAGGTCGCCGGAGCACTGGTCGTGCAGATCGACGGCAGCTTCGACGACGGCCTCGTCGCGGTTCGCGAGCTGGGTCAGCGCCCGGGGATGGCGCTCGTCAACAGCGTGAACCCGTACCGGATCGAGGGCCAGAAGACCGGCGCGTGGGAGGTCTGCGAGGACCTCGGCATGCAGCCGCCCGACTGGCTCTGCATCCCGGTCGGAAACGCCGGCAACATCACCGCCTACTGGCGCGGGTTCCGCGAGTGGCACGAGCGTGGGCTCATCGATCGCCTCCCTCGCCTGCTCGGGGTGCAGGCAGCAGGCGCCGCGCCGCTCGTCGATGGCGCACCCGTCGAGCACCCGGAGACGATCGCCACGGCCATCCGGATCGGCAAGCCGGCGCGCGGCGACCAGGCGCTCGCCGCGATCGCGGAGTCGAACGGGCGGATCATGAAGCGCAGCGACGAGCAGCTGCTCGAGGCGTATGCAGCGCTGCCGGCGCAGGCCGGGATCTTCTGCGAGCCCGCATCGGCGATCTCGGTCGCCGGCCTCATGGCCGCGCTCGACGACGGCACGATCGAGCCCGGCTCGCGCGTCGCCTGCGTGCTCACGGGCCATGGGCTCAAGGATCCCGACACGGCCGGCCAGGTCGTCGTCCCTCCGGTGCACTGTGCGCCGACCGCAGATGCGATCGCCGCGGCGATCGACGCTGCCGACTGACACGTTGCCGACCGACGCGCGGCCCGTGGAATCGTCACCCGTGTCGAGACCGCAGTCGGCATTGCAGGAACATGAGCGCCGCAGTCGCCCCGGGGTGCACCGTCGCGTGCACCCCGGAGCGGTAGGCTCGCTCGCCATGACCGCCAGCCTCCCCTTCACCGTCTCCGCGCCCGCCTCGAGCGGGAACCTCGGCCCCGGCTTCGACGTGCTCGCGATGGCACTCGACCTGCGCAACGAGGTGCGCGTGAAGAAGGGCAGCGGGACCGTGGTGGTGTCGGGCCACGGCGCGGGCTCGCTGCCGACCGATTCGACCAATCTCGTGGCGCGGGCGTTCGAGCAGGCGGCGGGAACGTCGATTGCTGCCGCGGGCGTCGATCTGCACTGCCGCAACGACGTGCCCCCGGCGCGCGGGCTCGGATCGTCCACTGCCGCCGCGGCGTGCGGCCTGGTCGCCGGGTGGACGTGGGCGGAACGCGAGTGGGACGCCGACTCGCTGTTCGACGCGCTCGCGGCGCTCGACGGCCACCCCGACAACGCCGCGGCCTGCGCGTACGGCGGCGTGGTGCTGTGCCACGTGGGCGCAGTGGACGAGCCGATCGACGTGGTCGAGCTCGGCGCGGTCGACTGGATCGTGCCGGTCGTGGTGATCCCTGACCGCGAGCTGGCGACGAGCGAGGCACGCGGCGTGGTGCCGGCGAGCTACGACCGGCATGACGTGGTGCGCGCGCTGGGCGGGGTGAGCCTGCTCGTGGGCGGGCTGGTGGGCGGGCATCCCGAGCTCGTCGAGGATGCGCTCGAATCCGACGTGCTGCATGAGCCGCAGCGCGCGACGCTCGTGCCGGAGCTCGCCGAGGTACGCGAGGCTGTCGACCACACGAACGCGCTCGGTGCAACGCTCTCGGGCGCAGGCCCGACGGTGCTCGTCTGGTGCGAGCCCGACGCGGCGGTGCAGGCGGTCGGCGCGCTGCAGATCGACTTTCCCGAGGCCGAGGTGCTCGAGCTCGCGTGCACGCACGACGGCGCGCGCGTGGAGTAGCAGCCGGCGCGCACCTCCGCGTGCACGCGTAACGAAAGTGGGCGTATGGCCCAATTTCGTTACCTGCACCCACACATACGCGCCCCACGCGCGGTGCTCGAGGCCAACTCGATCGATTCCTGAAACAGGCCACGGTCCGCGACGCGATACATCGGCAAGGGACGGACGGCGAATCTCGCCAGCGTGGCTTGGACACCACGCATCGTGCATCCGAGCTTCGGCGCTCGTTCCCGAACTTGGGACGAAATGTCGTGTGGCGCGCATCACGCCACACGCGGGACGACAGGGACACAAGCATGGGCTCCGTGAATCCGAACGTTCGGGCAGCACTGCCCGCTACGGCGACTCTCGCCGACGCACCGACCGACGAGCGGCCGGCCGAAGATGTCGGCACGCCCGGTGGCGGCTTCACCGGCGGCCTCACCGCGATGGGCCTGTCGATCGGCAGCATCTTCCAGGACGGCGCCGCGTTCATGGGCGCCGAGACCGACGAGAACGGCAACGTGCAGGCGGGCATCGATCCGCTCGGCGTCGCCGGCTTCGGAACCGTGACCGTCGGACCGACCGCGATCCTCGCCGCAGCGAATCGCACGAACCCGCTGACCGGCGCCCAGACTCCCTACATGGAGAGCTTCGGGACCACCGCCGCCAACACCGCGCTCAAGGTCACCCCGACGCTCGTCTCGGCGATCGCCGGCCCGGCCATCGCCGACGGCATCACGATGATCGCGCCGAACCTCGTCAAGAAGTACAAGGACACCAAGAACATCAAGGTGGCCGAGGAGAAGAAGCAGGCCGAGAAGGACAACCAGTACGCCAAGATCAGCCGAGGCGTGGCCGGTGCGGTCGCGGTCGGCCTGGCCGCCGGCGCGGTGTTCCTGCTCAAGCCGGAGCTGTTCCAGAAGTTCAAGTTCAACGGCATCGACAACGTCATCGAGGGCAGCACGAAGTTCGCTGTGGACGGCGGCAAGGCGATCAAGCTCGCCGGCGTGCTCGACGACGCAGCGATCCGCAACACCATGACCGCCATCGGCAGGCCGATCGCCTCCGACTCCGCGATCTCGATCCTCAAGACCGTGTCCCCGATCGCCAAGGACGCGGTGTTCAGCAACCGGCTGCTCATGGCCGGCGCAGGCGGGGCAGGCACGCTCATGCTCGCCAACGCCGCGGCCGGCACCGAGGACCCCGACCGGAAGAAGCTGCTCTGGGGGCTCACCGCTGCGGCCGGCGCCGCGACCGTCGGCGCCACCTACGGCATCGGCAAGCTCACGCAGCGCTCGGCGCTCGCCGCGAACGGCACGGGTGGGCTGCTTGCCAGGAACGAGCTGTTCTTCAAGCCCAACGTCGAGTGGATCAAGAAGTACGCCACGACGATCGCACCGGTCACGGCAATTCCCGCCTACACCTCCGCGTCGACCTACTTCAACATCTTCAACGACTTCGACGAGATCACGTCGACGCGCTCGCCGTTCCGCAAGTAGCGGCAGCACGCGACGACGCAGTACAGGAACGCGGGTAGACACCGGGCCGGGGCATGCAGCCCCGGCCCGATCCGTCTTCACCCGGGTTCGATCCGGCGCGTCACGCGGCGATCGCGGCGCCCTGCAGCTCGGCCGCGCGCTCGTCGACCTTGAACTGGAACGCGCTCCACGCGCCACCAACCTGCTCGAACGCACGGTACAGCTGCCATGCGGTCATCACGTCCTGACGGTCGCCGCGAATGCGCTCCCAGTCGCGGAAGCTCGGGAGGCGACCCGTGCGCAGCAGGAACGCAGCACCGTGGTCGATCGATCGCTGCATGCGCTCGTCCTTCGACGGTGCGTCGAATCCGGCAAGGCGCAGCGCCTCGCGCATCGAACCGAACGCCTTGCAGTACACGCCTCGGCTCGGCACGCGGCCCCGCGCCGCCTCGATGTCCTTCGTGGACGGGCGACGACCGAGCTGCTCGCCCAGGTCGCGCAGCGCCTGCAGCAGCTCCTCGTTGGTCGCGCGACGCCGCACCATCAGTCCCGCCTCGCGCTTTGCCGCATTCCACGACCCGAAGTGGTCGACGATCGTCTGCGGGTGGATCGTGGCCTCGGGATCCTCGGCGAACTGGCGCATCGTGGGCGACGCGCCGATGCGCTCGGCGCTGTCGCGCAGCTCCTGCAGCAGCTCGTCGCGATCGTAGCGGCGTCGAAGCCGGGTGCGGAACTCCTCGAGCTCGGCGGCGTCCATGTCCAGGATCGCGGCGTAGAGCGAGGTGGTCGGGGCGGCTGCGGTGGCGGGGGAGTGCTGCATCGGATGGCTCCTGTTCGAGGAGCGACCTGGTCCGCCGCCGCCAGCAGCATCACGTGCTGCCAGCCAACGACGAACGGCCGCCCCGAGATCGGGCGGCCAACGCATACGTGCGATTCCCTCGTGCTGCGCGGCGGATCAATCGGTCACCACCGTGCGAAGCCCCTGCAGATGCAGTCCAGCTTGCGAATGAACCGGTCAGGTATGCGCCGACCGTGGTTGTTGCACGATGTATCGGCTGCAAATCCACCGGCCTTGAGTCCGGATCTGCAAATTGGCGCGATCGCGTGCACGTCGTCGCACATGCATGCAAATTCCGTCGAAAACTCGCAGGGATACGTTCGATTCCTGCTTCGGCCGGCAACAACGTACCTGTACCGGCAACCGCGCCGCTTGTGCGATGCCGCCCCCGCAGGAAAGGTGAGGACATGACCCGAGACCGCACCAAGCAGCCCCGGTGCAGCAGCTGCGATCACGTCCTGCCGACCCCCGGAGCGATCTGTCACGCCTGCGACGTGGAGGCGCACTTCACCGGCGCGATCCGCACCGCACCGCCGATCACGGTCACGCCCCGGCGCGAGCGAGCGCTGCAGCAGCGATCGGACCGCCGAGTTTCCTGAGCGCCCATGCTGCGTGGTCGCGCAGCATCGCGTCGTCCGAGTCGAGCCATGGCGCGGCCAGTGCTGCGTCCTGCTCGGTTCCCGCGTTGCCCAGCGCGACCAGCGCATTGCGCCTGAGCCAGCGAACCTGCCTGCGCGGAACGTAGAGCCGCTGCCATGCGGCGTCCAGCTCGTCGTCGTCTGTCTCGAGCCACTCCACCAGGTCGATGCCCCATGGCTGCGGCTGCTCGCCGGCGCGACGACCCTCCACCCCGCGGTTCCACGGGCACGCGTCCTGGCAGATGTCGCAGCCGTACGCGAGATCGCCCATCGCGTCGCGAACGTCGAGCGGGATCGAGTGGCGTGACTGGGTCCAGTAGGTGATGCACCGGGTGGCGTCGAGCCGCCCGCCGGCGATGTCGGCGAGCGCGTCGGTCGGGCACGCCTCGATGCAGAGCGTGCAGCTGCCGCAGCCGGGGCGAAGCGGCGGCGTGGGATCGAGCGGCGCGTCCGTCACGAGCGTGCCGAGCACGACCCAGCTGCCGACCGTGCGCGTGATCACGTTCGTGTGCTTTCCGGAGAAGCCCACGCCGCTGCGGATCGCTGCCTCGCGATCCACGTGGTCGTTGCTGTCGACGAGCACGCGCGCCTCGTACCCGGCCTCGCGCAGGCGCCCGGCGATCACCTCGAGCCGCTCGGCGAGCGCGGTGTAGGCGTCCGCGCGGGTGTAGCGCGCGATCCGCCCGTGCGGTCCGTCGCCGGCCGGCCGGGCATCGGGCTGCCAGTAGCAGAGCGCGGCACTCGCCACGCTGAGCGCGCCCGGCACGAGCTGCTCGGGGTGGCAGCTCACCTGCGGGCGAGCCATCGTGAAGCGCAGGTCGGCGAACAGGCCCGCGGCGCCGCGGTCGGCGATCGCGGCGGCGGCCGTGTCGTAGGGCTCGGCGTGGCAGATCCCGAGCTCGTCGATGCCGAGCTCGTAGGCCCACTCGCGCAAGGTGCGCGTGTCGGGTGCGGGCGCCGGTGCCATGCCTGTCAGCATAGCGACCGATAGGTTCCGGTCCATGGACGTGATGCGAGCGGCAGTACTGGTGGACGAGGGCGACCCCGAGACGGCGCTCGTCGTGCGCGACGAGCCGGTGCCGGAGCCCGGCAACGCACAGGTCCGCGTGCGCGTGTCGCACGCGTCGCTCAACCACCTCGACGTGTGGATCCGCAAGGGACTCCCGAGCGTCCCCAAGCCGCGGATCACCGGCGCAGACGCGGTCGGAACGATCGACGAGATGGGCGACGACGCCCGGGCCGTGCTGGCGGCGCGGGGGCTCGCAGCTGGTGATCGCGTGGTGCTCGATCCGGGCGCGGGGTGTGGCGCATGTCGCGCATGCGGTGCGGGCGAGACGTCGCTGTGTCCTGACTTCCACGTGCTCGGCGAGCACGTCGCCGGCACGCATGCCGAGTTCGTGGTGGTCGACGCGACGCAGGTGCATCGGGCGCCCGCACACCTCGACGACCCGCAGGCGGGCGCGCTGATGCTGACCTTTGCAACTGCGTGGCGGATGCTCTTCACGCGGGCGCAGGTGAGCGCGCACGAGCGCGTGCTCGTGTGGGGCGCGTCGAGCGGCGTCGGCAGTGCGGCGCTGCAGCTGTGCGCAGCGGCCGGGATCGAGACGATCGCCACCACGCGCGGCGACGACAAGTCCGATGCGCTGCGAACGCTCGGTGCGAATCACGTGGTGGTGACCGGAAGCGGCGACGACCTGGGCGATCGGGTGACGGCCGCAGTGGACGAGCTGACGGGTGGTGACGGGGTCGACGTCGCCTTCGATCATCTGGGCAAGGTGGCGTGGGAGCCGAGCATGCTCGCGCTTCGGCGTGGTGGGCGGTACGTGACGTGCGGCGCGTCGACCGGACCGATGCCGCGGGCGTTCATCACGAGGCTGTTCTGGAAGCAGCTCTCGATGCTCGGGTCGACGATGGCGTCGCGGTCGGATGTGGAGGACCTGCTCGCGTTCGTGGACCGCCACGCGATCGTGCCACGGGTCGATCGCGTGTTCGACCTGGCCGAGGTCGCCGATGCACATCGCTACCTCGAGGGGTCGCAGCAGGTCGGCAAGGTCGTGCTGCGGATCGACTGACGACGGGCGCCGCGCGGGTGCGATCGAAGGCGTGGAACGGCCGCCGCCGATCCGTCGATGGAGTGGTGACGGGGAAACGACGACGGGGAATCCACCACCGCTATGCCCGTAGCATTCGGATATTCGATGGCGCGCTTCGCGGATTCGAAGGCCCGCGAGGCAGAGCGCGAGCGGCGCGCAGCCGAGCGCGAGCCCCTGCCCGAGGGCGTCGACCCGATGGACGTGATCGATCCGGCGACGCGCGAGCAGGTGCTGTCGGCGGGTCGCCACGAACCGGATCCCCGGCCTGATGGCTCGATCGGGGACCGGATCGGTGGCGCGGCGCTGGGCGCAGTGCTGCTCGGCCTGGTCGGGGTGCTGGTCGTGAACCCGCCCGGGCGGGGTCGATACGTCAATGCGGCCGCGATCGGTCGTTTCGACCCGCATGCAACGATGCTCGCGGCGAGCGTGGGCGCGACGGTCGGCGCGATCGCCGGATTTGCGCGCGGCGGAAATCCGCTTGGCTCGGCAGCTCACGAGGCCGCGCCTGCGCCGACCAGGCCACCAGCGGTGCAGTCGGATCTTGCGGCTGCCGCGTTCGGCGACGTGGCCGGGAGCGCGACGAGGCTCTCGCAGGCGGCCCCGGTCGACGTGCCTCAGCCGATGCCGAGGATGAACTTCGCGTCGTCGCTCATTCGGTCGGGAGTCCACGGCGGGCTCCAGACCAGCTCGGGCTCGACTGTCTCCACGCCCGGCAGCGCACGGACCGTGTCGACCATGCCCTGGGTGATCTCGGGCCCGGCCGGGCAGGCCGGCGACGTGAGCGAGTAGGAGACCTTCACGGTTCCCGGCTTCGGGAACGTGATCTCGTAGACGAGGCCGATCTCGACCACGTCCATGCCCAGCTCGGGATCCTCGACCTGGCGAAGGGCGTCGCGGACGGCTTCCTCGGATGGCATCGGTTCGCTCATGCGGCGCATGCTATCGCACGGGCGACGACGATCGTCCGGCGATGGATCGTGCGGCTGATCGAACGCATTCCGAACGGGTCGGGGCCGGTCCCGGCCGTCCCTGCGGCCGGATCCGCGCGAGCAGGTAATCGGGTTCGACACGTGGCCGACCGATCGGGGATGATGCAGTCCCGACGTCGACCATCAGGGAAGCAGTCCATGCAGCTTGCACCGGCCACCCTCGCAATGCGACCGACCACTCCGCCCGCCTCGGGCGAGGTGCCGTCGTTCACCGGCGGGATCGACTACGAGGGCACGAAGGGGCGCTTCACGAAGTTCTCGGCACACGCCACCGACTTCGTCTACGGCGATCCGAAGGGATACGACACGCTCGACGCCGCGATCGATGCGGCGACGTTCGCGACGATCGGCTCGCGACAGGCGGCCGCCGGCATCTTCGAGCTCGACGGGCGCTTCCATGCGCGACGCCTCGACAACACGCTCACGTTCAAGAACGGAGCGACGTGGGAGGGCGTCTGGCGCCTTGAGCAGTACCCGGCCGATCGTGAGCTGCTCGACGGCACGATCCCCGGCGTGACGCGCGCAGACGCGCTCAAGGCCGTGGTCGACGGTGCCCAGCGCATCGACGTGACCAACCTGCCCGTCGCCTAACCCCGCCCGCGCGACTCGCTGACCGGTCATTCGAGCAAGCTCGACGAC
>JAGQUL010000368.1 GCA_020438525.1 Thermoleophilia bacterium
CGAAGCAACCTGCAGCTGCGCGAGCGGCGCGGTGGCGGCGGCGGCCATCGCGATCGGTGCGGGCACGGTCATCGCAAGCTGCTGCTGCGGCATCGACGCGGGCGCCGTGGCGGCCATCGAGCTGACCACGGCATCGCGGATGGTGGCGACATCGGCAGCGGCAGGTGCGACGACCACCGGCTGCGAGACGTAGGCCGTGGGAACCGCGGCCGCGGGCGAGTTCACGGGCGTGACCACACCGGAGGTGATCCACTCGACGGGGATGCTCGGGGCGGCGACCGGAACGACGGGGGAGACGAAAGTCATCACCGTTCTGTCGCCTGTCACGTGCAGGAAGTTGGGCCACATGCGGCCACATCGGTGTCACTCGATGGGCCACGATCTGGCCACCCGACCAGGCACCCCCGGAAGACACGAAGGCCCGCGCCTGCCGGTGGTGCGGACCGGTGAGTCAGGTGCGGGCCTTCGCGCGTGGTGCGCGACGGGGTGCTTCGGGATAGGGGGACGAGAAACCGGCGTCGACCTGGACGGGGTCGACGCGCCGTCGTGCGCCACTGGCGCGTGCGTGGATCGGATCAGGCGACGACCGGACGCGTCGCCGCCATGGAACGCCGGATCAGCGGAACACCGCGATGCCGAGGTTGCCGTGGGCCTTGTTGTACGACTTGAGCTCGGCCTCGGACACGTAGATCGGACCGATCTGCGAGAGCGGGTCGTTCACGATGTAGTGACCGGTCGCCTGGTCGTAGCCCGACACCGTCACCCAGTGACCGCCGTTGAACTTGTACACCTGGTCGTTGCTGTAGCGATCGTTCCAACCGTACGCCGGATTGCCGCTCAGCACGACCGGAATGCCCTGCTTCACCCAGTTGGTGACCTCGTTGAAGTTCGTCGATTCCGACCACCGGGCGCCGCTCTTGGTGATCAGGTTCTCGAGCTCCGAGTCCGTGGTGCCGACCGACACGTTGTTCGCACCGGTGGCGAGCACGCGTGCCTTGTCGAGCACCGCCTCGGAGTTCTGGCCGTTGAAGCCTGGGATGTCGAGCCCGACCATCCGCAGCGCCATGGTCACGGACGCCGGTCCACAGTTCGGACGCATCGTGGGACCGTCGGGCAGGTACTTGCCGGCGAACTGTGCGATGTGCTTGGTCCAGTAGTCGTACTGCGTGCGGGGCGCGATGCTCGAGCTCGGCACGCCCACGGCACCACCGGAGCCGGAGCCGGACGACGACGTGGTCACGGGCGTCGCCGCGGTCGCCGTGGTCGTGGCCGCGGACGGGGCGAACAGGGCGGAACCGACGCCGAGGACGCCGGCGCCGAGGAGGCTGCGGAGGACTCTGCCGCCGAGAACTCCGACGATAAGCAGGATGTGCAATCCGAGGCCGATGCCGACGAGGACGGCGACGAGGAATCGGCGGGCACCAAGAACGGTACCCGGCGGCGACGCCGTCGGCGCCGTCGTCCTGCCGGGGGTGGCGGGGCTGAGGACGCGGACCCGAGTTCACCGGACGACCCGCCGAACACCGTCGTTCACGAGCG
>JAGQUL010000369.1 GCA_020438525.1 Thermoleophilia bacterium
GCGTTCGCGACGAGCTGCTCCACGAGCTGCTTGCCGCGCGGGCTTGCCAGCGCGAACCGCTCGCGCGCCGCGAGGCTTGCGGTGTGGTGGCTCGCACCGACGCACACGACCTGCTGTTGCCGCCCGCTCACGACGCCTGCGACCCCTCGCCGGAGCGCGCTTGCAGCAGCGCCGCACGGCTGCGCGCGAGCTTGCGTAGGATCATCCAGAACCACACCACGAGCACGCCCACCACGGTCAGGTAGGTCGCAAGCACGCTCACCCAGCCGTCATGCATGACGCACCGCCGGCTGCTCGCTCGACGCGCTCGTCGTCGTCGCTACTGAATCCTCGCCGGCCGCGCCGCGTGCCGGGTCCTCGTCGCTGCTGCAGAAGCCGCGGGTCGCGCGCAGCTTCGCCGCGACCTCCAGCTGTACCATCCACATCGCGAGCGCCACGAACCCCACCACCCCGACCGCGAACGTGCCCCACATCGGACCGGTCAGGCGGTCGCCGCTGGTGGTGAGCACGATCGGATGGATCAGCGTGTCGGCGATCCGGATCGCCAGGAAGCTGAGCGGCACGAGCGCCACGCCGATCACCGAGTACACCGCGCTCGCCCGCGCGCGCGCGCGGCCGGGCTCGATCGAGAAGCGCAGCACGAAGTAGGCGGCGTAGAACAGGAACAGGGTCAGGAACACGAGCAGCTGCCGATCGCCCCAGTTCCACCACACGCCCCACGCGGCCTTCGCCCAGATCGAGCCGGTGACCAGCACGAGCGTGCCGAACACGATCCCCACGTGCACGCCCACGTAGCTGCGCGTGTCGTAGTCGTCGTCGCCCTTGAGCAGGTAGAGCAGGCCGTTCCATGCGCCGGCGGCGAACCCGGCGTAGGCCGCGAGCGCGACCGGTACGTGCCAGTAGAAGATCTTCTGCGGGAAGTCGTACTGGATGCCGCCATGCGCCCCGAGCCCGATCGTCGCGATGGGCGCCCACGTGAACGCGAGCAGCGCACTGAGCGGCACGAGGATGAGCGCGAGCAGCATCGCCAGGCGTGGCGACACCCGCGCGCGCGATGTTCGGGGAGCGAAGACCGGCTGCACGATGCGGGGATTGTACCGGGCGACGACGGGTCTGCGCCCCGCTTCGGGCGTCGTTGGCCGCAGGCGGCAGGTGCTTCGAAGACCGGCGCGGCGCCGCGGCCCGCGCATGACGTGAGTTGCACTGGGCGCGTAGTGATCTGCGTGCTGGGTGCAACTCGGTGGTGTGTGGGGGTTGCGCACGTGGTGAGTTGCACTGGGCGCGTAGTGATCTGCACGCTGGGTGCAACTCAGCGGCGCGCGGGCAGAGGGGGGTGGCGTGCGGCTACTCGACCGCGAGCTCGGGAAATGCGGCGATGCCGGCGACCAGGAACGTCGCGTCGTAGGCGACGAGGAACGCAAGCAGCTGCCCGGTCGAGTCGCTGCCGGCGTCGAACGCCACCAGCGAGAGCGACACCGCCGCGATCACGAGCGGAATCGCGAGCGGCAGGAAGATCGCAGCGCCGAGCAGGTCGCGCCCGCTCGCACGCAGCGAGAGCGCCGCCACGAGCACGCCGACCGTGCCGAAGCCCACCGTCGCGAGCGCGATCGCGGCGACGAGCAGCGCCGTGCCAGCGCCGCCCGGCCCGCCGAACAGCGCCAGGTACAGGGCGAGCAGCACCGCATCGAGCACGAGCGTGGTCACGATCGCCGCGCCCACCTTGCCCAGGTGCAGCGCCACGCGCGACGCGGGCGACTGCAGCAGCGCATCCCATGCACCGTCCTCGCGCTCGGCAGCCCACGCGCGCGAGGTGCCGACGAGCGCCGCGAACACGAGCACCACCCAGAGCGCACCGGCGAGCACCGAGTCGTCGAGCCGTGCGCCGCCGCCGAGCGCCAGGCGCAGCACCACGAGCGAGCAGGCACCGAACAGCAGCACCGCGCTTGCGGCCACCGGCCGGCGCAGCTCCGCAGCCAGGTCGTGCGCGGCGATCGTGGCGGCGGTGCGCAGCGTGCTCATCGCGTCGCCACCGCCTCGCGCGGACGGTCGGCTGCGGGCGCGGCAAGGTCGAGCAGCTGGTCCGAGCGGGCGGCGAGCCACTCGCGCTCATGGGAGGCGACGACGACCACCCGCTCGCTACGCCACGCCTCGAGCGCATCCTCGAGCTGGCCGCGCGCGACGTCGTCGAGTCCCGTGGTGGGCTCGTCGAGCAGCAGCACCGGGGGCGCGAGCAGGTCGGCGCGTGCGAGCGAGTAGCGTTGCGCCCAGCCGCGCGACAGGCGTCGCACCGCGCTGGCGCGAACGTCGGCGAGCCCCCACAGCTCGATCGCGGCATCCGCCACCGTTCGAGCGCGGCGACGGTCCAGGCCCGCGAGCTGGGCGGCGTAGCGCAGGTTGTGCTCGACGCTCTCCGATCGCCACGCAAGCGGCTCGTGCGGCGCCCAGCCGACGAGTCGGCGCGCCTGCGAATCGTCGGCGCGATCGACGCTGCGGCCGCACACCTCGAGCGTGCCGGAGTCGAGCTCGGTGAGCTGCGCGACGATCCGCAGCAGCGTGGTCTTGCCCGCGCCGTTGGGCCCCAGGAGCCCCACGAGCCCCGGCTGCTCTTGCACGAGGTCGACGCCGTCGAGCACGCGCACGCCCGCATGGCTGCGCACGATGCCGCGCGCCGAAAGCCGCGCCGCTGGCCTGTCGTCGAGCTGCTTCATCGGCAGCAGCGTATCCCACGCACGCGCGAAGGCGGTGCGCCCGCCGCGACGGGCTGGTACGATTCCCCGACCCGGCCAGGTAGCTCAGTTGGTAGAGCACACGACTGAAAATCGTGGGGTCGACAGTTCAAGTCTGTCCCTGGCCACTCACCCGGAACCCTCGCTGCGGCGGGGGTTTCGTGGTTGGTGGGGGCGGATTCGACCGGCGGGAGGGTGCTTGCGGTTGGGGCGTCTGCGTGCAGGGAAGATCGCCTTGGAGCGTGTGCGGTGGATCAGTGCTTCTATTGTCAA
>JAGQUL010000370.1 GCA_020438525.1 Thermoleophilia bacterium
AGGGCGAGAAGCAGGCGGCGATCCTTCGCGCCGAGGCGAGCCAGCAGTCGAACATCCTCACCGCCGAAGGCGAGAAGCAGGCACAGATCCTGCGCGCGGACGGCGAATCCAAGGCGATCCAGCTCGTGTTCGACGCGATCCACGCGGGCCGACCCACGCCCGACCTGCTGACGTACCAGTACCTCAAGGAGACGCTGCCGAAGGTGGCCGACGGCCAGTCGATGAAGCTCATGCTCGTGCCGAGCGATGCGCAGGCGGCGCTCGGCGCGGCAGCGGCGCTCGGCGGCGGGTTCCAGTCCGGCTCGGACCTGGGCGCGTCACCGAGCCCGATGGGCACCTGAGCGGGCACGGAGGTTCCTGATGGACGAGTGGTTCTACATCTGGGCGGGCGTCGCGGCGCTGTTCATCGTGCTGGAGATCGTCACGATGGCGTTCGTGTCGATCTACATCGGGCTCGGCGCGCTCGCCGCGGCGATCGTCGCGATGCTCGGGGGCAGTCCGCCCATGCAGTTCCTCGCGTTCGCAGTGGCCGGCATCGCGCTGATGCTCGCCACGCGGCCGCTGCTCAAGAAGCGGCTCGAGTCGCCCGACATCGCCACGAACGTGAACCTGCTCGTGGGCAAGGGCGGGATCGTCACGATCACGATCGACAACGACGCGAACACCGGTCAGATCCGCGTGGGCACCGAGTACTGGACCGCGCGGATGGTCGATGCCGACGCCACCACGGTGCTGCCGGTCGACTCACGGGTGATCGTCGATTCGGTCGAGGGCGTCACCGCTCGCGTACGGCTCCGTAGCGACGCACCGAGCGCCTGAGCTGCACGGCCTCGCGCACGGCGAACACCGCGATCATGAGCGCGGGCACGAGCGCGATCGCCCATGCACCGCCGATCCCGGCGATCGGCAGCAGCACGATCACGGCGAAGAACGCGCGCAGGATCCTGCGCAGGTGGCGCTGCTGGTCGAGCGCGACGAGCTGCGGCGGCAGGTCGCCTGCCTCCGCGCTGTCGGGCCGGTCGTCGTCGCCACGCCCGGGATCGGTCATCGCGTGAACCACCACACGAGCAGCGCCACGATCAGCACCTCGAGCACGAGCAGCACCGCGTAGAGCCGGTACCGCGCCGCGCGGGTGGCGAAGATCCCCTCGCCGCCGGTGACCGCGTACATGAGCGCCCAGAACAGCAGCGGCATCGTGAGGAACGCGAGCACCCAGTCGACCGGGCCGATGTCGAACCCGTCGCGCTCGTCGATGGTGACGTGATGATGGTGCGGCTGGGTCTCCTGATCGAAATCGCTCATGCACGGATCGTATCGAGCCGCGCGGCGCGTGCACTGCGGATGATCCGCCGACCGCTGCGCGAAGACGCGAACGACGGCCCCGCAGGACCGCCGTTCGGAATCTCGCATCGACCCTGTCAGGTCAGCTGCTCGTCAGCCATCCGAATCGCGCAGCGGCTGCGCCTCCGGAAGGCTCTCGAGCTTCTTGAGCGTGTTGTTCTCGATCTGTCGGATGCGCTCGCGCGTGACGCCGAACTCGCGCCCGACCTCCTCGAGCGTTCGCGGGTGCTCGCCCTTGAGGCCGAAGCGCAGCTCCATCACGCGGCGCTCGCGCTCGGGAAGCGCACCCAGGGCGCGATCGATGTCCTGCTTGCGCAGCCGCAGCTGTGCCTGCTCGAACGGGCTGATCACGGTCTCGTCCTTGACGAAATCCCCGAGCTCCGACTCCTCTTCCTCGCCGATCGGCTTCTCGAGGGAGACGGGCAGCTGCGCCATGCGCAGGATCTCGCGAACCTCGTCGGCCTGCATGTCGAGCTCGGCGGCGATCTCCTC
>JAGQUL010000371.1:0-1485 GCA_020438525.1 Thermoleophilia bacterium
GCTAGAGGGTGAAGCGGTCCAGGAGCCGCTTCTCGTTCTCGTGGACGCTCACCTCGATCTCGAAGTGGCGCTCGAGGCCCGAGCCCTTGAGCTTCTTGCGCAGGAGCTCGTCGACCTGGAACACGCCGGAGGAGTTGTTCATCTCGATCTGCACGGCGATCGCGCGCTCGTCGCCGGGCAGCAGGCGAACGCGGTCGACCGCGGCTGCGGACAGGGCGTGGATCGAGAGCGATCCCTGCTCGAACGGGATGCGGGAGCGGCCGTGGGTCATGTCGAGGGAGTCGGCGACGCGCACGACCCCGGCCTCGAGGGTGAGCGGCATGCCGTCGGAGCGATGGGTGATGATCGACTGCAGCGCCTCGCTCACCACGGCGGTGGTGGTGATGTCGTCGTAGAGGCCGTCGAGGAGCTGGTGGGCCTTGCGGTCGGCGAGGAAGAGCGAGTACTCCTCGTGGCCGATGCGGTGGATCGACATGCCGATGTCGTGGAGCAGGCAGCCGAGCAGCACGACGACCTCGGCGTCCTTCTGGGTGAGGCCGTAGTCGGTGACCATGGCGGGGCGAACGTCGGCGCGGGCGAGCAGGCGCAGGAGCTTCAGGCCGATGTTCGTGACGATCTGCATGTGGACCCAGGAGTGGTCGTTCATGCCCATGCGGGCGACGGCGTTGAGGTTGCCGATGTGCCACCAGGTGCGCAGCTCGTCGTCGGCGTTCACGCGCTTGATGACCTGCTCGAGCACGCGGTTTCCGCGAGACGGCACGTTGATTCGTGCTTCCGCGATGAACTCGTGAACGGGGCGACCGGCGAGGGTTTTCGCGCGGTCGGAGGCCATTTCACGGGCAAGGTTCGATACTGGTATTTCACTGGTAAATGCAGGCTCTTCTTCGGGTGAGAGCTGGTCCTCGGGGTCGGCGGGATGGCCTTCTGGGTGGTGCGGTGCGTCGTCCATGTGTGCTTGTCTTTCCCGGCACGAACCGGCTCGAACCCGCATCAGCAGGTTGAAAAGTCCGGATCGGGCGGTACAGGATGTCGGCGACGGACGGGGGAATCCGTCCTCTGCCCGTCATCACGAACGACTCAAAGGAGAAGTGGGAATGGGTCTGACCAAGACTGGTCTCATCGAGAAGGTCGCAGAGCGTGCCGACCTGTCCAAGAAGGATGCCGGCGAGGCCGTCGAGGCCGTGCTGTGGGCGATCGAGGGTGAGCTCAAGAGCGGCTCCGACGTCAACATCACCGGCTTCGGCAAGTTCTCCGTCTCGGAGCGCGCCGCGCGCCAGGGCGTGAACCCGCGCACCGGCGAGAAGATGCAGATCGCCGCAGCTCGCGTCCCGCGCTTCACGCCGGGCAGCAAGCTCAAGGAGACCGTCAACGGCAAGAAGTGATTCGTCGCTTCAGTGCGTTTGACGTCGAGGGGCGTCGGCTTTCGAGCCGGCGCCCCTCGTGCATTTTCGTGCGATCGTCCCACCGATTTTCGTGCGATCGCTC
>JAGQUL010000371.1:1589-4649 GCA_020438525.1 Thermoleophilia bacterium
CCGATTTTCGTGCGATCGGGTGCAGGTGGCGAGTGCGTCGAGCCGCCCTACCGATTTTCGTGCGATCGCCCCACCGATTTTCGTGCGATCGTGCGGTGGTCGTGCCACTCGGCTGATGAGCCGCCCCCGATCGGGCAAAATGGTCATACAAGTCGCAGAACGAGAGCCGCTTGGCTGATGAGCGGGTCCCGATCGGGCGCGTTGGTCAGTCAAGTCGCCGCACGAGAACGAGATCGACTGCACTCGATCGCATGAAAATGGGTGGCTGGTCGGGTGGGGGTGCGGCATTGCACTCGATCGCACGAAATTGGGTGACGGGCTGGGATGAGTGCGGCGATTGCACGCGATCGCACAAAAATGGGATTCGCGACCTGGGCCTACGTGTGTCACCATGCGCGCTTCGATGGAGACGACGACCCGCACACACCATGAGGTCCCGCGCCCCGAGCGTGAGACACCGCGCCCCGAGCGTGAGCAGGTGGTGCTCGGTGCCGAGCCCGCCATGGATCCGCCACGGGACCCGGCGGATGCGTTTCCGACGCGGCGCGAGCGAATCCCGGCACTCACCGGCATTCGCATCCTGCTCGCGCTCGTGCTCGTGATGCACCACACGCTGCGCTACCTCACGCTCGACTCCGATCGCTCGCCGCGCGACTTCGGCGTGCTCTACCAGGGGCCGGTTGCGACCTGCGGCTTCTTCGTGCTCGCCGGCATCGGCCTGTACTGGGCCTACGGCGAACGACTCGCGCACGACGCGACGCTCGAGACCTGGGGGCGCTACCTGCGCCGCCGCTGGGCGGCCGTCGCCCCGCTCGGTGCGCTCGGCGCGGTGCTCGCGATCCCCGGCGAGCTGCTCGCCAGGATCATGGAGGGCGCCGAGCTGTGGGTCACGTTCGCTCTCAACGTGGTGCTCCTGCAGGCGTGGATCCCCGCGGGCGGCGGCGAGCACGGCGTGTCGCTGCGCTTCGATGGTCCGACCTGGACGCTCAGCGCGCTGCTGTTCGCCTACGTCGCGTTCCCGATCGTCGCGCTCCTGGTGCACCGCCGCATCCGCACGCGCCTCGGGCTCGTCGTGCTGGGTGCGGCACCATGGCTCGCAGTGGTGGCCTGCGCGTGGGCATACGCCGACCAGCCCCTCGGCACGTGGATGCTGCACGTGCTGCCGATCATGCGCTTCGCCGACGTGCTCGCCGGCGTGGCGATCGGCGCGTGGATCGTACGGCACGGCCGGCCCGGGGCGCGGGCTGGCTGGTTACTGCAGGGTGCCGCGGTGGTCGTCGTCCCCACCATGATGATGCTCGCCGGATCCGGCACGCTCGATCGCGGGTGGTACTACGGCGCGTGGTACATCCCGCCCGTCGCGCTGCTTGCCTACTCGCTCACGGCGCTCGACGGTCCGCTCACCCGCGTGTTCGCGCTGGCGCCGATCGAGCGCGCCGGTCGCGTGGCGTTCGCGCTGCTGATGCTGCACATGCCGCTGCTGCTGCTCGGATCCGAGCTCGGCTGGGTGGAGTTCGGGAACCTGCACGGCGTGGCGATCATGCTCGCGGTCTGCCTGTTCGGCGCCTGGATCGTGCACCTGAAGGTCGAGCGACCGCTCGTTCGGCGCCTTGCGGGGCCGCCCGCGCTGGCGCACCCACGCATGCCGCTCACGTCCACGCGACGGTAATCGACACTCGTCGTCCGCGTGTGACGGTAGGATTTCAGGACCGTGAGCACGCTTTCCGACATCACCGAAGGCCTCGACGGTGCGCGAATTGCCGGCGACGGCGAGGGCACCGAGGTCACCAGCCTTGCATTCGACACCCGGCGCATCGAGCCCGGCGCGCTGTTCTTCTGCGTGCCCGGCGCGTCGCAGGACGGTCACGACTTCGCGAAGGACGCGGTGGCGGCCGGCGCGAGCGCGCTCGTCGTGGAGCGCGAGCTGAAGGGCATCGACGTGCCGCAGGTCGTGGTGCCCGCCACGCGCGCAGCGATGGGCCCGATCGCCGACGAGTTCTTCGGCCGCCCGAGCGCCAGGCTCGACGTGTTCGGCGTGACCGGCACCAACGGCAAGACCACGACCACCTTCCTGCTGCGCGCGATGCTCGCCGCCGCAGGGCGCACGAGCGGCCTGGTCGGCACCACCGGCGTGGTGGTCGGCGGCACCGAGCTCGAGACCGGATTCACCACGCCCGAGGCACCCGACCTGCACGGCCTGCTGCGCCAGATGGTCGACGCGGGCGACGACAGCGCCGCGATCGAGGTCAGCTCGCACGCGCTCGACCAGGGGCGCGTGGCGAACGTGCGCTACGCCGCGGTCGGGTTCACCAACCTGACGCGCGACCACCTCGACTACCACAAGAGCTTCGAGGCGTACTACCAGGCCAAGCGCCTGCTGTTCGTCACGCCGGGGCCGGAGGGGCAGCACTTCCCCGCGGCGATCAACTGCGACGACGAGTGGGGCTCGCGCCTGTTCGACGAGCTCGTGCACGCCGAGCGCGACGAGGTTCCGGTCTGGGGCTGGACGCTGCGCGAGATGGCTCGGGCGAGCGTCAGCGCGAGCTTCGCGCTGCTGCCCGACGGCGCATCGATCAAGGTCGAGAGCCCCGTCGGCGACTTCCAGCTCAAGAGCAGGCTGCGCGGCCGCTTCAACGTCGAGAACGTGCTCACCGCGACCACCATGGCACTGCTCGCCGGGCTCACGCCCGAGGACGTGCAGGCGGGGCTCGACTCCGTGCCGGGCGTTCGCGGCCGGTTCGAGCCGGTCGACGCCGGCCAGGAGTTCACCGTGCTCGTCGACTACGCGCACACGCCCGACTCGCTCGAGCAGGTGCTCGAGTCGGCGCGCGCGATCTGCGACCGGAACCTGATCGTGGTGTTCGGCTGCGGCGGCGACCGCGACCGCAGCAAGCGCCCGCTGATGGGCCGCGCGGCGAGCAACGTCGCCGACCTGGCGATCGTGACGAGCGACAACCCGCGCAGCGAGGATCCGGGCGCGATCCGAAGGGCGGTCATGGCCGGATGCCCGGAGGCGACGGAGGTGGGCGACAGGGCCGAGGCGATCCTGCGCGGTGTCGA
>JAGQUL010000055.1 GCA_020438525.1 Thermoleophilia bacterium
GATCGACTGCGACGTGCTCGACGCCGACGGCGGCACCCGCTGCGCCGCGATCTGCGGCGGCTACGTCGCCATGCAGCTCGCCTGCCAGCGGCTCATGGAGGAAGGCCTCGTCGACACCAACCCGCTCGTCGACTCCGTCGCCGCGATCAGCATCGGCATGCTCGGCGGCGGCGTGCGCCTCGACCTCGAGTACGTCGAGGACTCCACCGCCGACGTCGACATGAACCTCGTCGCCACCGGCTCCGGACAGCTCGTCGAGGTGCAGTCGTCCGCCGAGGGCAACACCTTCTCGCGCGCCGAGCTCGACGCCATGCTCGACCTCGGCCTCGCCGGCTGCGACAGGATCCGCGAGCTGCAGCGCGCCGCGATCGTGGGCTGAGCCGGCGGCCACGCCCGCGGGCCCTCCCGGCCTGCGCCGCGGAAACCGCAGCCCGTCGTCGCCCTGCCTCGCTACGATGCACGGCATGGAGCAGCACGACGCACCCGCACGCCGCGCAGTGGTGTGCACCGGCAACGCGCACAAGGTGCACGAGCTGGGCCTGCTCCTGCCCGAGTTCGCGCTCGAGCCCCTGCCCGCCGGCGCCGCCGACGCGCTGCCGCCGGAGACCGGCGACACGTTCCTCGCCAACGCCCGCATCAAGGCCCACGCGGGCGCCGCGATGTTCCCCGATCGCTGGGTGCTTGCCGATGATTCCGGGCTGATCGTCGACGCGCTCGACGGTCGCCCCGGGGTGCACAGCGCGCGCTACGCCGGCGAGGACGCGACCGATTCCACGAACGTCGACCTGCTCCTGCGCGAGCTCTCCGCCGCCGGCGCCACCGATCCGGCTGCCCGCACCGCTCGATTCGCGTGCGTGCTCGTGGCGATCGCACCCGATGGCAGCGAGACCACCGCCGAAGGATTCGTCGAGGGGCACATCACCCGCGCGCCCGCGGGAAGCGCCGGCTTCGGCTACGACCCGGTGTTCGTTCCGGCCGGCCACGAGCACACGTTCGCCGAGCTCGGCGACGACGTGAAGTCGCAGCTCTCCCATCGCGCGAACGCGGTTGCCGCGCTGCGCGACGCGCTCGGCCTGACCGCCGCGGAGGTGGCACCCACGTGACGGTCGCGGCTGGCACTGCAGGGATGGGCGACGACGACCACCGCGTCACGCGTCGCAGCCGGCGCCGCCGCTGGTGGCGAGCAGCGCTCGTGACGGTTGCGCTGGTCGGCGCGGCGGCGATCCTGCTGCCGCGCGCGACGACCTGGGCAATGGCGCGCGGCGAGGTGAAGCACTCGGTCGACGACCTGCCTGTGCTCGCCGGCGACGAGCACCGCGCCGCGATCGTGCTCGGCGCGGGTCTCAAGGGCGAGGAGCCGTCGCCGCTGCTGCGCGAGCGGATCGATGCCGCGATCAGGCTGCTCGACGCAGATCGGGTCGACCTGCTCGTGATGAGCGGCGACAACTCGACGCAGTACTACGACGAGCCGACGGTGATGCGGCGCTACGCGATCGACCACGGAGTCACCGCCGACCAGGTCGCTGCCGACTACGCCGGTCGCCGCACGTGGGACTCGTGCACGCGGGCGCGCGACATCTTTGGGATCGACGAGGCGATCGTCGTCACCAACTCGTTCCACGTCGACCGCGCGGTGGTGACGTGCAACGCCGCCGGCGTGGACACGACCGGCTACTCGGTGTCCGACTCCCATCACGCACTTCACAACCGTGCGAAGTGGCGCGTGCGCGAGCTCGCCGCGAGCGGCCGCGCCCTCGCCGACGCTTGGATCGTGCATCCCAAGCCGGCCGTGGGCGGCGACCAGATCGACCCCTGGGATCCCTGCGAGCTGCGCGACTCGCTCGCCCCCTCCGACGCCCAGAGCACGCGCCAGGAGTTCGAGAACGCCGGCTGCTGAGCCAGCCCCGCGGCGCGGCGTGCCGCACATCGCTCACGCGCCACACGTAACGAAACTCCGCCCCAGCCCAACTTTCGTTACCTGCGCACCGCGCACACTCCGCGCCACCCGCGCCACACGTAACGAAACTCCGCCCCAGCCCAACTTTCGTTACCTGCGCACCGCGCACGCTCCGCGCCACCCGCGCCCGCGCGCCCCTACGCGCCGCCGAGCTGCGCGCCCGCCGCGCGCAGACGCCGCTTCTCGCGGTGCCACCAGTTGTACACCCCGCCCACGAGCAGGATGAACGCCATCACGTAGAACCACACGAGCACGATGAACGCCCCCGCGAACGCGCTGATCAGCGCACCACCGCGGTCCGCACCCACCCAGTTCGGCAGCACCTGGATCGTCACCTCGAACGCCAGCGCCGCGATCACCGCCCCCCGCCACACCTCGCGCGTCGCGATCGCCACGTTCGGCAGGAACCGGTAACAGCTCAGGAAGAAGAAGAACGCGACCGCCAGGCTGAACGCCGTCGACACCCACGTGTCCGTCACCGGCACGTGCAGCGTGCGCTGCGCCGCCTCGTCCCACCGATCGATGATCGGCAGCGCCACCGCCACCAGCAGCGTCCCGATCGTCATCGCCACCAGCGCCACGAGCATCAGGAACAGCACCCATGCCTTCTGGAAGATGAAGTGGCGGTTGTTCACGCCGTAGATGATGTTCATCGCGCTCTCGATGCAGCTGAAGAAGTTGCTTGTCGACCAGATCAGGCCGATCACGCCGATCGCCCCCAGCGACCCCGAGTTGTTGCGCAGGTCCTCCACGGTCCGCACCACCGTGTCGGCGCCCTCCGCCGGCAGCGCGAACTGCAGCTGCTCCACGATCCACCCCTGGTTCTCGAGCCCGCCCGCGATCGCCAGCGCGCTCAGGAACAGGAACGCCGCCGGGATGATCGACAGGATCCCGAAGTACGCGATCATGCCCGCCAGGTGCGGGCAGCGCCGCGCGAAGAACCGTTCCCACGCAGGATGCTCGGTCAGCATCATCTGGTGCCAGATCAGGTACACCGCTCGATTCCACGCCCGCCGGGCCAGCGACACGCGCGGGGAATCGTCGTCGCCCCCCTCGTCGGGACGCGTCTCTGGGCGTGGCCCTGCGGCCTCGCGTTCGGGGGTGCTGCGCGTCACGTCACCACATTCTACGCGCGCAGGTGTTGGCCTTCTCCCACAGTAGGGTAGGCTCGCCCCCATGGAAGGTTCTGTTTCCAGCACAGCCGGCAGCGCGCTCGAGGAGCTGCTGGATGTCTCGCCCCAGGTCGACGCAGCCGTAGTCCTCGAGCGTGACGGGGGCCGGCTCGTCGCCAGCGCACCCGCCACCAGCAACCGTGCCGCCGACCAGCTCGCAGCTACCTGCGTGCGAATCGTGCAGGCCGCCGAGCAGGCTCGCCGCGAGCTCGGACGCGAACCGGTGGTGCAGGTCGAGGTGGCCACGCCCGACGGGCACGTGTTCGTGGTGACCGACGCCGCGTGGATCGTCGCCGCGGTCACCGACGCCGATCCCACCGTGGGGCTGGTGTTCTACGATCTCAAGACCACGCTGCGCGCCGTGCGCGAGGCACACGCCGGCTCGAACGGCGCAGCCCGCAACGGCGCCGCGCCGGTCGGTGTGGTGTCGACCTCCACGGGCGACGACTCCACCGCGTCGGGCGACGACGATTCCGCCACGGCATCCGCCGCCGACGACTCCTCGTCCGGCGAATCCGCACCCAAGCCTGCCAAGTGGCGAAGGAGGAACAAGTGAGCCGCCGCAAGAAGAGCGTCGCAGCCGCGCTGCTGCTCACCACCGCCTCCGCCGGCGCCGCCTGGGTGATCAAGCGTCGCCAGGACGGACGCCGCCCCCACGTCGGCCTCTACTTCGAGGACGGGTCGATGGTGTCGCTGCCCGAGAGCTCCCCGCAGGCCGGCGAGCTCGTCGAGCTCGGCATCGAGGCCGTGGGAATCGTCCGCAGTGCCTGACCTCGACGTCGACGCGACCGTCGACGAGTTCGCCCGTTCCGTGTTCGACCGCGCCCTGCTGCGCGGCACCTTCACGCTCCGCTCCGGCGCGACCAGCGACCGCTACTTCGACAAGTTCCGCGTCAGCTG
>JAGQUL010000056.1:0-3710 GCA_020438525.1 Thermoleophilia bacterium
CGCGGACCACCGAAGGTGCGGAGGAGCTACGCGGTGATGCGAGCGTGCTTCTCGCGGTACTGCGCATACCGCTCGAGCAGCACGTTGATCACGTGGTCGTCGGCGTAGTCGCCGCGCAGCGAGATCGTCTCGAGCCTGTCGAGCATCTCGGTCAGGCTGCGCTGCCTTGGAGTCGGGGCGTCGGCGTCGACGCCGGTCGTCGTCATCTCGTGCACGTGGGGTCCTCGTCTCGTTTGGGCGTCCGCGGGTCGTCGTCCCTCTCGACGCCAGTCCTCCACCGTACGACGGTGGTTCGCGACCGCGCAATCCCCATCGGATGCGGCCACCCACCGACCTCGACGGCCCCCGGCATCCGTGGCGTGATGGAACTCTGTCGACCTGCAGGGACGCGGGTCGCACGGGGACGAGGGACACGGATGTCTACGGCAATTGCTGCCGGCACTTCGCTGCCGGCTACGACCACCAGCACGCAGGCCCAGCCGGCAGCGGGCGCCGCACCGACCGCACCTGCGGCCGATGCAGCCGCAGCCACCACGGCGGGCGGCGGAACCGACGCAGCGGCCGGTGCCGCAGCGCTCGGCGAGATTCCCGGATCGCTCGCGGCGATCCTGCAGCAGCTGGTGGAGGTGCTCACGCAGCTGATCCAGATCCTTCAGCAGCAGGCCACCGCAGGCGGCGGACCCGGCGCTCCGGGCAAGCCCGTCCAGGGTGATCCCGGCCAGTCCGGTGGGTTCTCCGGGCAGCAGGGCGATCCCGGGCAGCTCGGCGGCGTGCCGATGCAGCAGTACACACCCGGTGCAGTTGCGCAGGCGAAGGGCACCGGGCAGATCGCGCAACTCGACCTGTCCTACGGTGCGCCGCTGCAGAAGGCGGTCGTGACGACCACGCCGGCGCAGAAGGTCGTTCCGCCCACCGTGTCGCCGCTCACGGCGCTGCCGATGCACTGGTTCGCGGATGCGAAGGGTGGCCACCGGGCCAAGGCGACCGCGATGTCGGGATCGATCGTGACCGTGCTGCGCGACCTCGCGGGCGGGCTCTGTCTCGCGCTCGGGACCGGCACGGAGGAGACGGTACAGGTCGACGGGAAGTTCATGCGCTTCGACGCCAAGGGTGCGTTCATGAAGAGCGGCAGCGTGTCGGTCGGCTCGTCGGCATCGACGACCCAGTCGACCAACACGACCCAGGCTGCGAGCAACGAGCCGCCCGTCGCGAGCGGTGGCTCGAACACCGCGCCGCCTGCGCCGGTGCTCGGTGCGCTCCCGTCGGAGCTGCCGGCGGGATGATCTTCGTCACGACCTTGTGACGAAATCGTTGCAGAGTCGGCACGAACCTCACGACTCCTCGCGCACCCGATGTGCACATGATGTGCCATGGCACGTGCACCACGGTGGGCGACGACGACCTTGCGAGCGATGCTCGACCTGCTCGCCGGAAGTCGCTGCGCCGGATGCGGTGCCGCCGCCTCCGAGTCGCCGTGCGATGCGTGCACGATCGCGCTTGCGCTGTCGCCGCCCGGTAACGGTGCGATCTGGCGTGACGAGGGCGTTCCCGGGCGCCTCGTGCGATCTGCCAAGCACGGAACGTGGCGTGCGGGCGGGTACGTGCTCGCGTCGTTCGCGAACGAACGGCTCGCTGGTGCCCGATACGACCTCGTGACCTGGGTTCCGGCGGATCCGGCTCGGCGTGCCCGGCGCGGCGGGTGCCTGCCCGAGCGATTCGCACGAGCGATCGCGGCTGCGCGCGGAATTCGTGCTCGTCAGCTGCTGCGGCGCACCAGCGCCGGAACGTCCCAGCGCGGGCTCGACCGGGACGCCCGCGTTCGCAACGCACGGGATTCGTACGTCGCCGACCTGCGGATCGACGTGGGCGGGCTCCGTGTGCTGCTCGTCGATGACGTGCGCACGACCGGCGCGACGCTCGAGGTCTGCGCGGCCCTGCTGCGCGAGCGGGGTGCCGTCGTCACCACCGCAGCGATCGTGGGCGTGGATCGGCCGGAGATGCGTGTCGCTCGCTCCGCCGGGGTCATGAACCGGGAAACCGCGTGCGGAAAACCCGCACGCAGCGAGGATTTTCTGCTCACGAACGGCGGTACACCTGCCGATACGTTGAGGCACGACCAGTGAAAGGCAGTCGCAGGACTTGAACGCACCACGTCCGCCCTAGCTCCCACCTGCTGCAACACGCAGGAACCGCCGGCTCCGCCGGCGCTTTCGGCAGGTTCCCCGTTTTCACCCGTTGCGGTGCGGGGATCCATCCGGCAGGGATGAGTCTGTCGGGACGAGCCCGTCCCGATGCGCGACATCCACTGCGCAGACCGCAAGGAGCACCGAATGAAGCTACTGGTCAAGGGCAAGAACATCGACGTCAGCCGACGCGTGCAGGAGTACGCGGAGAAGCGGCTGTCGAAGCTGTCCGTACAGCTCGACGACGACGTCACGAGGATGGAACTCGAGATCACCGAGGAGAAGAATCCGCGCGTGGCCGACAACAAGGTCGCAGAGGCGACCGTGTGGACGAAGGGTCGGGCACTTCGCGCGAAGGAGGCGTCGCCGGACGTGTTCGCCTCGATCGACCTCGTCGCCGACAAGCTCGCGCGCCAGGTCAAGAAGTACCACGACAAGCGCGTGCAGGATCGTCACGGCGGCCCGCACGGCCACGAGCGCGACCGCTGGAAGGGCGCGCTCATGGACAACGGAAACGGCGCCGGCAAGCTGCCGGAAGGCTACGAGTTCGAGACCCAGACGATGGAGGACGAAGGCATGGCAAGCACCGGATCGCAGCTGCGGATCGTCAAGACCAAGCAGTTCAGCCTCGGGCCGATGAGCCCGGAGGAGGCAGCCGAGCAGATGTCGCTCGTCGGCCATGACTTCTTCGTCTTCGTCAACGACGAGACCGGGGATACGTCGGTCCTGTACAAGCGCAGCGACGGCCAGTTCGGGCTGATCGAGCCGACCGCCGTCGAGTCGGAGGCCCGCGCCTCCTGACCCTGCGACGCTGCGTCCGATCGCGGCGTCACCATACGCATCACGGAATCGCCCCATCACCTTGGCGCTCGGCGCAGGTGGCGGGGCGATTCTTCGTCCGTGGAGCAATCGAGGCCAATGCGGATTGGCGCACGCCCGCGTGGGATAGATTGCAGGCATGGCCGACACACGCCCCTGGTGGGAGCGGGCCCTCGCGTTCAGCGAGCGGCGCCGCGTCAAGGATCTCGTCAAGCGCGCAGCGCGCATCACGGAGCTCGAACCACAGTTCGAGCCGCTCACCGATGCGCAGCTGGTGGAGAAGACGCGCGAGCTGCAGCAGCGCGTGCAGGAAGGCGGTGAATCGCTCGACCGCATCCTGCCGGAAGCGTTCGCGAACTGTCGCGAGGCGTCGAAGCGTGTGATGGGGATGCGGCACTTCGACGTGCAGTTCGTCGGCGGCATCGCGCTCCACGAGGGGTCCGTCGCCGAGATGCTCACCGGCGAGGGCAAGACGCTCGTCGCGACCCTGCCGCTCTACCTGAACGCGCTCGCGGGCGGCAACGTCCACCTGGTCACGACCAACGACTACCTTGCGCGTCGTGACGCCGAGTGGATGCGACCGCTGTACGAGGCGCTCGGCCTCAGCGTCGGGTTCCTGCAGAACCAGCAGCCCGCGAACGAGAAGCGCGAGGCATACGCCGCCGACATCACCTACGGCACCAACAGCGAGTTCGGCTTCGACTACCT
>JAGQUL010000056.1:3809-4838 GCA_020438525.1 Thermoleophilia bacterium
GCGCGCACCCCGCTGATCATCTCCGGCCAGCCGGAGGAGGCGGCCGAGACCTACTTCCAGTTCGCGAAGATCGCCGCCAAGATGAAGGACGGCGAGCACTTCGAGTTCGACGAGAAGCTGCATGTCGCGTACCCGACCGAGGGTGGCGTCGAGCTCGCGGAGAAGATGCTCGGGATCGAGAACCTGTACCTGCCCGAGCACGCACAGCTGATCAACCACCTCAACCAGTCGATCCGCGCGCGAACGCTCTACCACCGCGACAAGGAGTACGTGATCGCGCCCGACGAACGCACCGGCGAGCCGACGGTGAAGATCGTCGACGAGAACACCGGACGCGTGATGGAGGGGCGCCGCTGGAGCGAGGGCCTGCACCAGGCAGTCGAGGCGAAGGAAGGCGTGCGACCGCAGCAGGAGAACGTGACGGTCGCGTCGATCACGATCCAGAACTACTTCCGCATGTACCGCAAGCTCGCGGGCATGACCGGTACCGCGCACACCGAGGCGGCGGAGCTCAAGGAGATCTACGGCCTCGATGTCGTGCAGGTCCCGCCGAACCGCCCCGTCCAGCGCAAGGACGAGAACGACTTCATCTTCAAGACCGAGCGCGGCAAGTTCCAGGCGATCGTGCGAGAGATCAAGGAACGCAACGAGAAGGGCCAGCCGGTGCTGGTCGGCACGATCGCCGTGGCGCGCAGCGAGGCGCTCAGCGACGAGCTCAACCGCAACGGCATCAAGCACACGGTGCTCAATGCCAAGCACCACGCGCAGGAGGCCGAGATCATCCTCGACGCCGGCCAGCCGGGTGCGGTGACGATCGCGACCAACATGGCCGGTCGAGGCATCGACATCAAGCTCGGCGAGGGCGTCAAGGAGCTCGGCGGGCTGTACGTGCTCGGCACCGAGCGACACGAGAGCCGCCGAATCGACGACCAGCTGCGTGGTCGCTCCGGTCGTCAGGGCGACCCCGGCGAGAGCCGCTTCTTCCTCAGCCTCGACGACGACCTGATGCGCCTCTTCGCCACCGGCGCC
>JAGQUL010000372.1 GCA_020438525.1 Thermoleophilia bacterium
AGTTTTTATTGGGTGATGGTGTGAAGGAGGGTGCTGTGGGGAAGGATGAGAAGAACGACAGCGGGGGGGGGGGAGGGGAGGAGGAAGAGAAGGGAAGGGGGGGAGGGGAGGAGGGGGGGAGGGCAGGGGGGGGGGGGGGAGGCGCCCAGTAGGGTGGGTGGAGGGGAGGAGTGTGGGACCGGGAAATTCTTCCGCGGCCTCGCGGGTCAGCTCGTCATCCGGCACGCCAGCAGCTGCACCGGAGCGAGAAGGCCCTGTACTCCGCCACCGCCGTGGCCTCGTCCATCGCCATGCTCTCCGTGAACCACATGCACCGCATGAGGACCCCTTTCGAGACCGTCGTCAACATCGTCAACGAGCGTCCCTTCGGTAGCCCGGCCACCTGGCGGTCTCCGGCGAGTGCCGCATGCTGCGCGACACCAACCCGAAGTGCGAGGTCCGTCGGCTTTGCGCCCCCGCGTCACCGCGGGTTTGCCCGTTCGAGGTTGCTCTCCATTCGGCAGCTCGGCTTCCTCGGCGCCCGGCCTGCTCTCGCAGCAACCGGTGGTCGAGGCCCGTGGCTTTGCGCCCCCGCCTCGCGGCGGGTTTGCCCTTTCGTGGTTCGCAAGAGTTGTCGGCCGAATCACGCTGGAACTTGAGCAGGAATTTCGGATCAGGAAAAGCTGCGTGCAACGGAGCAAATCGTCGGTCCTCGGGCGCTCGAGCCGAACGATTTCGGGTCAGGCCACGGCCGCGCCGCTGGAGGTTCCAGCGCCGACCGCGAGCAGCTCGCGCAGCAGCGTGGAGGTCGCGAACTCCGGACCCTGTGCGATCGCGTAGTCGGAGTCGCGCGTGGCGAGCACGCGCCGGAACGCGCTGACCAGGAACGGGTCGTGCTGCATGCCCTGGTTCTGTACCAGGATGCGCTGCGCGAGCTCGGGATGCATCGCGTCGCGGTACGGACGATCGCTCGTCATCGCGTTGTAGGCATCCGCCACCGCGATGATCCGTGCCTGCAGCGGAATCTCTGCATCCTTGAGCTGGTCGGGATAGCCCTTGCCGTCGATCCGCTCGTGGTGGTGGCGCACGCCCGGCAGCACGTCCTGCAGGTGCTCGCTCGGCAGCAGGATCTGCTCGCCGATCGATGGATGCAGCCGGATCTCGTCGAACTCCTCGGCGGTGAGCGCCGCCGGCTTGCGCAGGATCGCGTCGGGCACGGCGATCTTGCCGATGTCGTGCAGCAGTCCCGCGAGGTACGTTCGCTGCACCGCGGCGTCGGAGAGCCCGATCTCCTTCGCCAGGTCGCGCGCGTACACCGCCACCGCGACCGAGTGGCCGGCGCTGTAGGGATCACGAGCGTCGAGCGCGTTGACGAGCGATTCGGTGAGGCTCAGGTTCGCGGCCTCGAGCTGGTCGTTGAGCTCGCGCTCGCGGCCGAACTGGCGGATCAGGAACTGCGTCGCGACGAACGGCAGCGCCAGCAGCACGATCGCGCCGAGCGGGCCGGTCTCCTCCACGCTGAAGAGCACGATCGCGGGGGTGAACAGCAGCGCGGCCGCGAGCATCAGCCGCCCGATCGGCACGGTGACGTGCGGGATGTCGATCCCGCGCGAGCGCGCCTCGTTCGCCCAGCCCAGGTTGATGGCGGCGCGCACGATCGCGAAGACGGTCACGGTCGCCACGCTCGGCACCACGACCGAGTCGCCGGCGATCGTCGTCGACAGCTGCCACACGGCTCCGGCAACGCTGGTGGCGACGACGTTGACCGCCACGTCGAACGTGTTCCAGTCGCGGCGGTTGAGCACCAGCCGCCCGACCAGGCAGCCGGCGGCGGCGATGATCCCGGCGGGAACGCTCGTGGCGATCACCGCGAACGGCGCTGCGAAGTGCGCGGCGCTCACGCGCATGCCGCGCTGCACGCGCACCGCGAACATGTCGGCGAGGTTGCCGAGCAGCACGAGTGCCACGAGCATCCACGCATCGGTGGATTCGAGCGCGGTCGCGTCGAGCAGCCACAGCGCGGCGCTCGCGATCGCGAACGACCACACGAGCGGTCGGTACCAGCGCCACGCACCGGGCGCCGGAGCGTCGATGGACGGTTCCGGGGTCATCGAATGGCGCATCGGCGGTCGAAACGCAGGGCTTGAGCCCGCAGCGCGCCGTGGACTTCGACTAGGATGCACGCAAGCCGTTGGATCGCGTGCGCGACGCGCGGGATTCGACGGCAGCACGTGGAATTTCCCGACCCCAGGAGCAGCAGCATGAGCGCCCACTACGACGTCCTCGTGATCGGATCAGGACCTGGTGGCTACGTCGCCGCCATCCGCGCAGCACAGCTCGGTGCAAAGGTCGCCTGCGTCGACTCGCGCGAGGTTGCCGGCGGCACCTGCCTGAACGTGGGCTGCATCCCGACCAAGGCGCTCGTGCACAGCGCGTGGCTGCTCGACCACTTCAGGAAGGCGGAGCAGTTCGGCGTGCTCGCTTCGGGAGTCGAGCTCGACTTCGCCAAGGCGGCGCGCAACAAGGACATGGTCGTGCAGGGGCTGACGCGCGGCGTGGGCGGCCTGCTCAAGGCCAACGGCGTCGACTTCCTGAACGGCACCGCCCAGTTCGTGGACGCCAACACCGTGAGCGTGAACGGCGACTCGCTCACGTTCGACAAGGCGATCGTCGCATCCGGCTCGTCGCCGGCTCGCCCGCCGATCCCCGGCATCGACGACCAGCGCTGCGTCGACTCCACCGGCATGCTCGCGCTGACCGAGCAGCCGAAGCGCGTGATCGTGCTCGGCGGTGGCGTGATCGGCTGCGAGTTCGCATCGATCTACGCGGCGTTCGGCAGCGAGGTCACGATCATCGAGATGCTCCCGGGGCTGATCCCGATGGAGGACGCCGATGCCGGCAAGGCGCTCGAGAAGGAGATGAAGCGCAAGAAGGTCGCGCTGCAGCTCGGCTCCAGGGTCGAGCGGCTCGAGGGCGCTGCGAGCGGCGTGACGGCGCACTTCACGGATGCCAAGGGCAACGCGGGCAGCGTGGAGGCCGACATCGTGCTCGTCGCCACCGGTCGCGTGCCGAACGTCAAGGACCTCAACCTCGAGGCGGCCGGCGTGAGCTACGACCCGCGCTCGGGCGTGGCGACCAACGAGGAGATGCGCACCAACGTCTCCCACATCTTCGCGATCGGCGACTGCGCCGGGAAGTGGCAGCTCGCCCACACCGCGAGCCGCGAGGGCGAGGTCGCTGCCGAGAACGCGATGGGCCACCCCGCGCTCGTCGACTACAAGGCCGTGCCGCGAGTCGTGTACACCGATCCGGAGATCGCCGCGGTCGGGCTCACCGAGGCACAGGCTCGGGAGGAGTACGGCGACGACGTTCGCGTCGGCACGTTCCCCTTCGCCGCCAACAGCCGCGCGCAGATCTACGGCGACACCACCGGGTTCGTGAAGGTGATCTACGAGGATCGCTGGCACGAGCTGCTCGGCGTGGTGATGGTCGGCGGTCACGTGAGCGACATGATCAGCGCGGGCGTGATCGCGCTCGAGGCCGAGAGCACGGTCGAGACCGTCGCGCACTCGATCCAGGCGCACCCCACGCTCGCCGAGAGCATCAAGGAAGCCGCGCTCGACGCGATGGGCCAGGTCATCCACATGCCGCCGAAGCGCAAGCCGGCAGGCGTCGCCTGATCGAGCAGCGGCCGCCCCCACGGGTGCTCGGCGCGGTCGGGTGTTGCACGATGCGCGGCATCGGGTAGCGCACTGCTGGAACGCTGTGTCGAACCTCGGAGGAGTCCTCGCCGTGCGCAACAAGACCCGCTACGCCATGATCGGCTACGTCGTGAGCAAGTTCGTGATCCCGGTCGCGAAGCGACAGGCCAAGGCGTCCGCGAAGCGCAAGGCGAAGGGCACTGCCACGAGCGCCGCGAACGTCGCAAAGGCGCATCCGGCGCGCACGAGCATCGCCGTGGGCGCGGCCGCCGGCGCGATCGGCTGGCTGGTCACCCGTCGCGGCCCGTCGGCGGATCACGCGCATATCGACGACGCGCCCTGAGCACGACGGGCCCTGCCCCCGACCGCCGCGCCTACTCGCCGGCAGCAGCCTCGTACGCCCACGCGCACGCGTCGTCGCGCACGTCGAGGATCGTGTCGGGCACCTCGTGGTATGGCAGGACCGAGCTCGGCCCGCCCTCGCGGACGTAGACGAATGGTCGTGAGCCGGC
>JAGQUL010000373.1 GCA_020438525.1 Thermoleophilia bacterium
CCGGGCTGCTGGCCCAGGCCTCGCCTGAGTCCCTCGAGCACGACCGGGTGGTCGTCGACGACGATGACGCTGACCTGCTGATCAGACATGGGCTGGGGTCCTTCCTGATGATGGTGTCGGGTCTGCCAGTGTGTGGACGATCTCGCGAAGCCGCTGCTTCAACTCGGTGCTCTCGCGCGTCAGCCGCTGCGCCTGCTCGTCGAACTCGACCTCGCCGGGGGGCGTGTCGGTCGCGAGCGCGCGCGCATGGCGCTCCAGCTCCTGAAGACGTTCGGTGAGCTGGTCCCGCATCCTGCCTGAGAGGCCGTGACGCAGCCGCGCGAGCGCCTGGAACCGAACCCGGATCTGCAGCGTCTCGAGCCGATCGAGCAGCTTCGCACCCTGCACCGCGGCCATCCCGAGCAGCGCGATGTCGGTCACGTGCACGAGCGCGGCGCGCAGCTCCTGGTCGGACAGGTAGCCGCCGATCCGAGCCAGCGCGGTGGCGAGCACGACCACCGCGAGCATCGCCCACGACGATCGCGCCGCACCCCGCCGGCCGCTGGCCACGCCGGTCGCAAGCAGCACCAGCGGCGCGTAGAGCAGCATCACGGGCGGGATGTTCCAGACCAGCGCCGCGGCGTAGGCCACGCCGGTGCCGATCGCATACCAGGTCGCCGGTCCCGCACCGCGCTGCAGCAGCTTCTGGATCTGCCTCGAGCGCGCCGCGACGAGCGCGACGTCTGCGAGCACCGCGACGGTGAACGCGACGTGCCAGCGCGAGAGGTGGCCGTTCGCCATCCACGTCACGAGCTGCGCGACCGCGACGGCGCCCAGCGCGACGCGCAACGCGCCGATCAGCGACCACACGTTCTCGCGCAGCCGCGATGCGTCGCGTTCGAGCACGTCCTGTGTCGCGTCGATCGGGATCGGCACCTGCAGTCGCACGCGGGTGCCGAACCCGACCTGGGATGCGATCACCACCTCGCCACCACAGATCCGTGCACGCTCCGCCATCTCACGCAGCCCGTAGTGGCCTTCCTTCTCGGTGATCGTCCCCGGCGGGTTGTCGAAGCCGACACCGTCGTCGGTGATGCTCAGCACGAGCAGGTCGTCGGTGACGTCGAGCGCCACCTCGATGCCGTTCGCGTGACCGTTCTTGACCGCGTTGTTGACGCACTCGCCGGCGACCGCCACCACGTGCGGACGCATCCACGGCGGCACGCGCGACGCATCGCCGGTCGTCTCGACCTCGACCCGCACGCCGGCCTGCTGGCCCATCCGCCGCGCCTCCTGCCGGATCACGCTCGCGACGTTCGTGCCGACCATCGGCTCGTCACCGACGCTGAGCAGGTCCTGGAGCATCCGCTGCGCGTCGCGATAGCCGTCCGCGAGCGACGCGAGCCGTGCCGAGGCGTGCTCGTCCGGTCCGGCGGCCTGCACGGCCTGCACCTCGAAGTGCATGCCGCTCAGCGCCTGCCCGAGCCGGTCGTGCAGGTCGCGGCGGTAGCGGCCCCGCTCCCGACTGATCTCCGTTGCGATCTCCAGCGCGCCGATCCGGTGCGCAACGGTGAAGAATCCCGCGGTCGCGAGCGAGAAGAACAGGAACAGGCTGAGCGTGCCGGTGATCGCGGCAGGCTGGTCGCCCGCCGGTCCGAGCTGCACGATCGCAAGGAAGCTCAGCGCGCAGGTCCCGCCGGCGACGAACGCATCGACCGGCCGGTTCGCCGCCCAGCTCACCGCGCTCGAGCAGGCGTACGCCGCGACCATCGACAGCGTCGTGTCGTCGGGCGCGAGCGCGAGCAGCCCCACGCAGCCGAGCAGGTCCACGACGAGCACGACCCGCCGGGTCACCCCGCTCGGCGGTGCGAGCGCAGGCAGCACGCTCGCGGCGGTCCATGCCGTCATCGCGGCGAGCAGCAGCAGCGCGTCGGAGTCGGACAGGCCGCTCACGACCGCGACGAGCAGCTCCGCCAGCAGCAGCACGCGCCACGTCAGCACCCAGGTGAACACGTTCGGCGCCCACGCGCTCTGCGCGGCGGCATCCGCGTTCATCGCGGCGGGCGCATGCGCGGTCGGCGCCTGCGGCATCGGGGCGAACGCCCCGGAGGGTGCGGCGCCGGTCATGCCGTGGCGCCGCCCTTCGCAAGCTGCACGCGCGACAGGCGCGCGAACACGGCGATGCGCTTGGCCGCGGAGTACTTCGGGTGACAGGCCGTGAGCACGAGGTGCTCGCAGGTGCCCACGCAGCGTCGCGTCGCCTTGACCTGGCGGCGGGCCGCGGCGGTCGGCTCCGCTGCGCCGTACTCGAGGATCGACCAGTCGTCGGGCGCGATGATCTCCTTGCGCGTGACCGTGTAGGTGAAGCGGCCATACGACATCGTCAGGATGATCGTGTCGCCGGCCCGGAGCTTGTCGATGTTCAGGAACGGCGCGCCGTAGGTCGTGCGGTGGCCGGCG
>JAGQUL010000374.1 GCA_020438525.1 Thermoleophilia bacterium
GCAAACACCGGCTTCGACGCCGCAGACGAACTCACAAACCCCACACCCGTCGCAAACGATCAATGCGGCAATCCAGTCGCGGCGGGCGACGTCAACGCAGACGGTCGCAGCGACCTGATCATGGGCTGCACCCAAGACGATACCGGTGCGGGTGATGCGGGCAACATGATCGTGTTCGCGGGTCGTTCGACGGTGCTGCAGTCGCGGAAGCTGAATCTTCAGGCGGGAACGGTGACGGATGTGACGGTTGGGTTGGCGCGGGTGGCGAACGGTGCGGCGGCGCCTGTGTTGCAGGCATCGGCAAACGGTGGCACGAACTGGGAGAGCGTCACGGCGGGCGTCGCTCACAGCTTTGTGGCGACGGGCACGGATCTGCGGCTGCGGATCCGGGTGCCGGAGGCGCCCAACGCGCATATGACGCAGACCATTCACGACCTGACGATCGACTACACGTATGCAGGTGCGAATGCGGCGCCCAACACACCGGCGCTGGTGTCACCGGCAGGTGGCGCGTCGACCGCTGACACGACACCCGATCTGGTCGCGACGTTCTCGGATCCTGACGGCGGCGACACCGGCACGATCCACTACGAGGTATGCACGGTCGCGATCGGAGCGGGCCAGACGTGCGTCGGCGCAGGCGGCACACTGCTCGCATCCGGCTCATCGCCTGCCGGCATCGCCAACGCCGCCAACGGAACGTGGACCGTCACCCCAGCACTCGTACCACAGACGGTGTACTGGCACGCCCAAGCCGAAGACAACTCCAGCGCGCTGAGCGCCTGGAGCGCATCACGAACACTGACGATCGCCGAAACGATCACGATCGGAGTCGACAGCGCCACACTGTCACTCGGCGCAGTCATCTTCGGATCCGATGTCGTCGGCACCACCATCATCGACGTGCAGTCCAACGACCCGCAGGGCTACACGCTCTCCGCCACCGACGAATCAGACACCTGGGGCGCCGACTGCGTCTGCGGCGGCACGATCCCCGACTGGACCGGCACCGGAGCTGTCCCAACCGTATGGGCACCACTCACCAGCGGCGCGAACGGCTACCTCGGCGTCACCACCCGCGACACCACCGGCCAAACCACCAACCGCCTCGCAAAATGGGGCACCGCAAACCCCGCCGGCTGGCCCGAAAACGACTTTACCAACAACCGATACGCCGGCCTCGACAACGCAACCTCAATCGTCCTGCACGACACCACCGCCGCAGCACCCAACGACACCATCACCATCACCACCCGCGTCACACCCAGCGCATCCACACAAGCCGGCACCTACGACGCCACCCTCGCCATCACCGCAACCGGAAAACCCTAACCCCGACACTCAACCCCCCTCACCAACCTGCGCCTCCACGGCACGCGAGATGCCGCGCAGGCTCTCGGGATTCTCGACGCTCGAGATGTCGCCCGGATCCTCCAGCAGCGCCGCAGCGCGCACCGCGCGGCGCACGATCTTCGCGCTGCGGGTCTTCGGCAGCGACTTGACGAACACCACCCGTCCCGGCTTGAACGCCTTGCCCAGCCGCTCGCCGACCATGTCCGCGAGCACCGTGCGCAGCCGGTCCGACGCGCGCTTTCCCGGCGCCATGATGCAGAGCACCCACACCTGCTCGCCCTTGACCGGGTCGGGCACGCCGATCGCCGCGGCCTCCGCGACGCTCTCGTGGTCGACGACGATCGACTCGTACTCCGCCGGTCCGATCCGCTTGCCGGCGACGTTGATCGTGTCGTCCGAGCGGCCGTGCAGGTACCACATGCCGTCGGAGTCGATCGACGCCCAGTCGCCGTGCTTCCACACGCCCGGCCACGTCGACCAGTAGGTGTCGAGGTAGCGCTCGCGACCGCCCTCGCCCCAGAACCCGCGCGTCATGCCGGGCCACGGACGGGTGCAGACGAGCTCGCCCACGCCGTCGCCCGGGCCGAGCGGCGTTCCGGTCTGCGGGTCCCATACCTCGACGCTCATCCCGAAGCAGGGCTTGCCGAGCGACGCGGGCTTGAGCGGCGTGAGCGGCGTGGGGCTCAGGAAGCATGCGCCGACCTCCGTGCCGCCGGAGAGGTTGATGATCGGGCAGCGGCCGCCGCCGACGCGGTCCATCAGCCACTGCCACGGCTCGGGGTTCCACGGCTCGCCGGTGGACGCGAACATCCGCAGCGTGGACAGGTCGGCGGACGTGACGTGCTCGTCGCCGGCCTGGCGCAGCGCCCGGATCAGCGTGGGCGACACGCCGAGGATCGTGATGCCGTGACGCTCCACGAGCTGCCAGAGCCGCCCTGCGTCGGGATAGTCGGGTGCGCCCTCGTAGAGCACGAGCGTGCCGCCGGCAGCGTGCGCGCCGATGCACTCCCACGGGCCCATGATCCAGCCCATGTCGGTCACCCAGTGCAGCACGTCGCGGCTCTGCATGTCGGTCTGGAAATGTGCTTCCTCGGCGATCTTCACGAGCAGCCCGCCATGCACGTGCACCGCGGCCTTGGGCGTGCCGGTGGTGCCGGAGGTGTAGGCGAGCAGCACCGGATGCTCGCTGTCGACCGCGAGCGGCTGGCGCATCGGGTCGGCGTCGGCGAGCGCCTCGTGCCAGAACACGTCGCGACCGGCGCGCATCGGCACCTCGATGCCGAGGCGGCGCCACACGATCACGTGCTGCACGCTCGGCGCCTGCTCGAGCGCCTGGTCGACGGTGGCCTTCATGCCGACCTGCTTGCCGCGCCGCATGGTGCCGTCGGCGGTGATCACGACCTTCGCCTCGCAGTGCGCGAGCCGCTGCGCGATCGCCTCGGCGGCAAAGCCGCTGAACACGGGAACGGCCATCGCGCCGATCGACGCGCATGCATACATGGCGACGACGACCTCGGGCACCATCGGCAGGTAGATCCCGAC
>JAGQUL010000375.1 GCA_020438525.1 Thermoleophilia bacterium
TCGGTGCCAGGACCCGCCCGGCTCCGTCGACGCGAAGCGTGCCCCGCGTCGTCGTGAGTCCGGCGCGCACTGCCAGCCACGCACCGCCACCCTGCAGGCGCCCACCCTGCGCGCCATCGGCGATCGCCGCGTGCACCACGTCGCGTACCGTCCCGCCAGCGTGCAGCCGCACGCCGAGCACCTGCGCGGGCAGCTCGATTCGCCCATGCCCGCTGCGCCGGGCCAGCGCCCACGCAGCCTGCGCGCCCGACCAGTCGTGGGGCGAACGCTCGATCTCGCGCCCGTCGGCGTCGACCAGCACGTGCCCGTCGGCCTGCAGCTCGCCCGCGCGCACCAGCTGCTCGCGCCCCGGCACGGCATCGTCACCCGGCCCCGCGCTCGGCACGAGCCGTACCAGGCACTCGCCCCCGGCCGGCACCAGCTGGCCGCCGAGCTCGACCGCCGCATCCATGCTGCTGCCGTCGCCCGCGTTCGGCGCGCGCAGCACCCACCACTCACGCGCAGCGCTGCTCGCACCCGCGTGTCGCGCGATCCGCTCGAAGTCGCGCGCGAATCCACCCCCGGCAAACACCACATGATCCACGACCACGACCTCGATCGGCTCATCGCCGAGCGACGCACCACTGCCGCGCCGCGTTCGCAGCTCGATGCGGCCGTCTGCCAGTCGCGTCGCCGACTCCACGGTCGTGTCGGTGCGCAGCGCATCCGGCCGCGCGCGCTCGATCGCATCGAGCAGCACCGCCTGCGTCCGTCGTGCATCCACGCGCGCGCCGCACGTGAACGCTCGCCCGGTGCTCGTCGCCTCCAGACGCGCACCCCGCCGCTCGAGCCATGCCAGGTCGTCGTCGAGCCCCTCCACCACTGCGTGCTGCACCGCCGGATCGCCGCCGGGCGCGCACGCGCGCGCGAGACGCAGGTCCTGGTAGCGCCAGATCCACCCGGCGGAGTCGGCCGTGGCACCGCGCGGCTCGCGGTCGCGTTCGAGCAGCAGCACGTCGGCACCCGCCTCGATCGCCTCGGTCGCCGCCACCAGCCCGGCCAGTCCGGCGCCCACCACCGCCACGGCGCGGTGCGTCGAGCTCATGGTGCTTCGAGCGGCGCCGTGAGCTCCACGTACTCCACGAGCAGGCCCTCGGGCCCCTCCACGAACACCGCTCGCGAGTGCTCGGCATCCACCCAGCGTGCAACCTCCACGCCTGCGCGCGTGAACGCCTCGCGCTGCGCGAGCGCATCCGGCACGCGCACGCCCACGTGGTCGAGCATCGAGGGGCGACCGTCGCCGCTCCACGACTCGCGCGCGAAGGTGAGCCGGCCCGAGCCGTCGCGATCGCCCACCTCGAGCACCGCATGGTCGGGCCCGACCATGCCCACGTGCATGCCGAACTGCTGCTCGAGGCTCGCGGCCACGAGCGGCGGATCCTCGGCGCGCAGCGCGACCGCCACGAGCGCGTGGTGCGGCGTGTCGGACCACTCGGGGCCGAGGTCGTCGACGTTCGCGAAGGTCAGCACCAGACCGCCGGGCATCACCTCGGGCGCGGATCCGGAGGTCTCGCTCGCCTCCGCAAGCACGAGCGAGACGATCCGCGTCGGCGACGGATCGACGCCGTCGACCGCGTCGAGCAGCGTGAGCTTGCCGTGGTCGGGGTGTGCCCCGATCAGCGTGAAGCGGTCGGTCTTCTCGATCACGTGCACGTCGAGGCGTGCCACGAGCTGCGCCGCGAACGCGTCGCGGTCGGGCACGTGGATCGCCACGTGGTCGAGCATCGGAAGTTCGGGGGAAGCAGTGCCCACGTCGTGTCACACGCTGCGCGGCGTGAACACCGCGAGCAGGCCTCCGTCGTCGTCGTAGGCAGGGAAGAAGTCGCCGGTCACGAGCTCCACGGTTCCCCGCGCGACACGCATCGTCATCGGCTTGCCCAGCACGCGCGCACCCCACTCGATCGCTGTCTCGTGCGGCTGGGTCGCGCCGGGCTCGTCGGGCACCCGCAGCTCGAGCGCCTCGGCCAGGTCCACGCCCATCAGCTCGCGCTCGTCGAACCCGGTCAGCTCCGCCGCGCCACGGCCGAACGCGAGGATGCGTCCCTGCTGGTCGCACACGAAGATGCCGGCGAGCGGCGACGGGAAATAGTCGTCCATCAGTTCGAACAGGAACCCGAAGCCGCACTTCTCGCAGGAAGCGGGGCGGTCCGAGAACCCTGCAGTTCTCGATGTACGGGTGCCGCGCCATGCGCAGCTCGGGCAGATGAAGTACGGCACGAGCGGCATGCTACCAGCGTTTCAGCCGGCTTCAGGAATCCCTCGATGCACGCAAATCCCCCCGACCACCCCGACCAGTTCTCCGCGCCCGGCGTGGATCCCGCAGTGGCTGCGGTGCCGCAGACCACGGTCGATGGGATCGTGGGCGACGCGATCGCCGCGACCGCTGCGCCGCCTGCTCCCGCGGGTCGCCGCGCGCGCAGGACGCAGGAGCGGATCCAGCGCGCACACGTGCCGCAGCTGCGCCATTCCACGCCGCGTTCGCGTGGTGGCGGGTCGTCGTCGACCGTGAAGCTCGTGGCGGCAGTGCTCGTGGCGCTGCTCGGCCTGGGCGTCGCGGCCGTGGTGAGCGGCGCGGTGCAGCTCACGCCCCCGGGCGAGGGCCCGACCGACGTGATCGGCGGCACGCGTAACGACGGGACGTGGAGCTACTACCACGACACGAAGTACGACACGAACTCCGGCGGCGCGAAGTGGACGACCGACCGGTCGCGTTCGAGCGACCCGGACGAGGCGGTGCTCGGCAACACCACGCGGTGGGACTATGACGGGCCGTATCGCTATGGCCCCTATGGCAACGATGGGATGCGACGACGGGCCGAGGGCAGCGACACGACCGATCCGCTGTATTCACAGCCGGATCCGCTGCAGGACGTGTTCACGCAGTACGGCGGCGACCTTGACCCGTCGGGCGGTCAGCCGGTCGGCACGGCGCCGTCGAGCATGACGAACCCGTACTACGACCCGTATGGCGGCTACTCGAACCCGTACGCGAACCGGATCCGCATGGCGTATGGCGAGGGCATCGGGCGCGGCGCGAGCTACGACCCGAACGGCGGGTAGCCGGAGCGGGGCGCAGCTCGCGCGCGGCGACCGATCGGAATCGGAATCGGAGTCGGGGCTGGGGTCGCGGTCGCGGTCGCGGTCGCGGTCGGGCTCAGTGCAGCCAGGGCGTGAGCAGGTCCTCGACCGCGCTCGGCCGGTGGTAGCCGGTGAGGCGGGCCTTGACCTCGCCGTCGTCGATCACCACGAGGGTCGGTACCTCCTCGACGCGGAAGCGCTCGAAGAGATCCGGACGCTGCTCGCGCAGCACGATCCGGTAGCGGAACGAGCCGTGGTTGTGACGACGCTGGAGCACGTGCGCCACGAATCCGTCCATGCGTCGCGACTGGCCGCTCGTGTACTCGGCGAACAGCAGCAGAATCGGAGCCTTGGTTCGAGTTGCAGGGATGCCGGTGGCCGGCGAAACGGGATGTGGGGCGATGGTGGACATACGTGGAAGATCCCCGACGAGGGGGTGGGTCGAAACGGGAATTCCACGTTTCCAAGCCGTTCTTGCGTATCTTCCATGAGATATATCTAGCCACCTGAACCTCCCGCGAGGCTCTTCGAGACTCCGCAGGCAAGGTGCACGAATGTGAGGACCGCCCCAGGTAGATGTGGATTCTCGGCCGATCCGGTTCGGCGGTCACACGAGCCGAAGTTCGAAGGCCGGGCACCAACCCGCGGCGCGCCGCCGATACCGCGCGGCGTGCGCACCCGCACGCGGGTACGGCTCCAGCGGTGCCGGGTAAGGCTCCAGTCGTGCGCCTGCTCGTCGTCTACCAACATGCCCCGACCCCCGGCGCGCCGGGGATCTACCGGCATCGGATGCTGCTTGCGGAGCTCGTGCGCCGCGGCTGGGACGTCGACCTGGTCAGCTCGCCGATCAACTACATGGACGGCACCGTTCCCGAACGGTACGCCCGAGAGCGCTACGTGCGCGAGGAAATCGACGGGATCACGCACCACTGGGTGCGCGCGACCGACGACGTGCATCGCTCGTTCCGCCGACGCGCGCGCAACTACGTGACGTTCGCCAAGAACGCCACGCTGCGCGGGATGCGCCTGCCGCGCCCCGACGTGGTGTGGGCGTCGTCGCCACCGCTGAGCGTGGCCACTGCAGGCAAGTGGATCGCGCGCCGCCACCGTGCGCCGTGGGTGCTCGAGGTGCGCGACCTGTGGCCGGAGAGCGCCGCCGCGGTGGGCCTGCTGCGCGAGGACTCCCGGGCGTATCGCATCCTCGATCGTCTCGCGCGCGCGTACGCGAGTGATGCAACGGCAGCGATCGTGCCCACCCCGGGACTCGTCGAGCTCGTGCGCGGGCACGGCGCGAGCGACGTGACCCTCGTGACCGGCGCGATCGAGGACCACCCGCCCGACCCCGCCACGCGCGAGCGCATCCGCGCCGCGCACGGGATCGAGCCCGACGCGTGCGTGTTCGCATACGTCGGCGCGCACGGCGTGGTGAACGGCCTCGACGTGCTGCTCGATGCAGCGCAGCAGCTTGCGGCCGATCCGGCCACCGCCCCCGTGCACGTGCTGATGGCCGGCGCCGGCAGCGCGAGCGCCGCGATCGACGAGCGCCTCACCGCGCACCCGATCGCCAACCTGCACAAGCTCGGGCCCCTCCCCAAGCAGGACGCCCGCGACCTGCTCGCAGCCGCCGACGTGGGCCTGCACCTGCTGCGCCCCGATCCCGTGTTCGAGAGCGCCCTGCCCACCAAGGTGCTCGAGTACCTGGGCTGCCACCTGCCGTTCATCACCACCGTGCCGGGGCTGCCCGCACAGGTCGCACAGTCCACCGGCGGCGACCTGGCCACCGATGCCGCCGAGCTCGCCGCGGCGATGCGCCGCTGGGCCGCCCGCTCCGTCACCGAGCGCCGCGACCTCGGCGAGCAGGCGTTCACCTGGGGCGACGCCACGTACGGGCTGGCAGCCTCGGTCGACACGCTCGAGGCGGTGCTGCGACGCGCAGCCGCCACCACCCGCCGCCGCAACCGCTGATTGCCTGCACCAGCAAGCAAGCACCCAGAGCGTATAAAGGTTTCTGCAAACGATGCCGATGGGGCTTGCAGCAGCGCTGCGCCCGGTGCCACGGATCGGCACACGCACGGGCGCATCGCGACACTGCACGGATGCCTACATGCGAAACCGCTCGTTCATCGGACTGATCTTCCTCGTGATGATCCTCATGATCGCGTCGATCCCGGCGCTCCTCGAGCCGACCTCGAACGGGATCGAGACGGTGCTCGTGAAGGCCGGCGCGCTCCCCGATACCGAGGCCAAGGCCAAGAAGGACGCCGCCGAGGATGCCAAGTCAGCCGGCGATCCACCCGAGAGCCGACTGCTGCTCAAGGGTCACGAGCTCACCAAGGACGGCGACCTGCGCGACACCTACACCACGACCGTGCGCAGCTCCAACCAGCACGGGCGCCTCGTGGAGGGCGACACCCGCGTGGGCATGCCCGGGGAGCAGACGAACCAGGACGCCTACTCGCGACCGCTCGTCACCGCCGACGGTGGCATGATCCTCGACTCGACCGGCTGCCCGGTGTTCGACCCGGAGACGAACGTCGACCTGCTCTTCCAGAACGCCGACACCAAGCAGACCTACGTGAACAAGGCCGGCTCGGCCGACGACCCGACCGCGTGCCTCGCCGCGCTCGATGCTCGCGCCGCCGCCGACGCGAAGATCCCCACCGCGCTGCTTCCCGGCGATCGGCGCCAGGCCGCTGCATCCGTCCGCTCCGACAGCGACCGCATGCTCATCGACCTGTACCGGATCGGCGTGTGGGACACCTTCTTCGGCTCCCCCGACACGAGCCAGTACGCGGCCGATATCAAGGCATCCCTCGCCTCCGGCTGAGCCGCACTGTGCGATCATCGGCGCACCATGTCAGCGCCGCAGACACCCACGGCTCCTGCAACGCTCTCCGCAGCAGCGACGACGAGCCTGCTCGATGACCGCGGCGTGCTGCGCTGGTGGCAGACCACCGCGTTCCTCGAGGTCGCCGGCCCCGACGCCGCGACCCTGCTCGACGGGCTGTGCACGCAGGCGGTCGAGCGGATCGCGCCGCTCCGTGCGCGACTGGGCCTGTTCCTCGATGCCAAGGCGAAGATCATCGCGCCGGCGGTGCTGCATCGGCGCGCCGACCTGGACGACGCACCACGCTTCGCGCTCGAGACCCTCCCCGAGCTCGTCGAGCCGTTGCGCGCGCACCTGGCCAAGTACCGCCTGCGCGCCAAGGCGAGCGTCGAGCCGACCGACCTGGCCACCGTCGCGCTCGTCGGCAGTCACCTGCCCGAACCGGATCCTCGCCCCGACGGCGACTGGATCGAGGTCGCCGACGCGCCCCGCCCCACCCTCGCCTTCGTCGGCTCCCGCGACGCCTGCGCGCAGATCACCGCGCAGCACGCCGAGCTCGCCGCCGATCCCGATGCGTTCGAGGCCGACCGGATCGCCGCCGCGCACGCGTGGCTGCACGACCTGCTGCCCGGGCGGATGCCGGCCGAGGTGGGCGGCATGGACCACGCCGTGGCGCTCGACGCCGGCTGCTACCTCGGCCAGGAGCCCGTCGCGCGACTGCACTACCGCGGCCACGCCAACCGATCGATCCGTCGGCTCGAGGCAGATCCGGGCAGCGAGCTGCGCCCCGAGCCGGGCGATCCCGCCGAATCACTCGCCCTGCACGATGCTTCGAGCGACGACGCTTCCGGTCGCTCGATCGGCCGCCTGACCACGTGGGCGCGGGCCGCCGACGGGCGCCTGGTGGCGCTCGCAATGCTCCGTCGGGAGGTCGAAACCGACGCTCTCGTGCGGATTCCCGGGTCGTCGTCGCCCCTTCGCGTGACCAGCGACGCGCCCGCCTGACTCCGCGTTCGCCAGTTCGCTGGTACGAGCGTCGAATCCCCCTCGTTGCACGGATTTCGACGGATGGTTGACGCACGTCCGGTCGCCTAGGGAGGATGGGCGTCCCGGGCACATGCTGGGTCGCCGCGCGCGCGTGCGATTCACGTATGCTCCCGGCGCCGTGCGCGGGCCCCACGCGCGCGGGAAGCACGACGAAGGAGCCACCGTGTCCGAAGCGACACACACTCCCCAGGACGACACGACCGCCGCAGGCGGAGTCGCCGACAAGCCGATGACCCGAGGCCAGTTCCTCACCGCCGCCACCGTCGGCGTGGGCGGCGTGATGGGCGCCCTGCTCGCGGTACCGGTCGCAGGTCTGGCGCTCGGCCCCGTGTTCGGCGGCGAGGACTTCGAGCCCGCGCTGCTCGGCATGGTCGACGAGTTCAAGGACGGCACGTTCACCAAGGTCGTGCTCACCCCGCACTCCGACAAGCCCGACGCCTACGTGCGCAAGAAGGTCGCGTTCGTGCGCCGGAACGCGAAGCCGGGCGACGACAGGTTCGCACTCAAGGGCCAGGAGGACTTCACGGTCATCTCCAACACCTGCATGCACCTGGGCTGCCCCGTCCAGGCCTCGAGCTCCGGGTTCGTGTGCCCCTGCCACGGCGGCGCGTACGACCAGGACGGCAAGCGCATCGGCGGCCCGCCGGTCCGCCCGCTCGACCGCTACATCTGGGAGCAGCGCGGCGACGAGCTGTGGGCGACCGCGATCTACTCGCTCAAGTCCGACGGCTCGAAGGCAACGCATCGCGACCCGGGCCAGCACACGAGCGGCCCCGAGCAGTACTTCTACCCGCTGCAGCCGTGATGGCCGGCAGCGCTCCCGCACCGATCCACCCGACCCGAAACGGAGGCTGACCCATGGCAGGCGGCCTGAAGGAAGAACTCAAGTATCGAGGCGAGCAGGCGCTCGACCAGGTCGACCAGCGCGGCGGCCTGGTCGAGTTCCACAAGTGGTTCCTGTTCCGCCGCGTACCGAAGGGGCTCAGCTGGCTGCACACGCTCGGCTTCTGCCTGCTGATCGTGTTCGTGAACCAGGCGGTGACCGGCTCGATCCTCGCGATGTACTACCAGCCGGGCGCGAACACGGCGTACGAGTCGATCCAGCGGATCATGTTCGACTTCGACTTCGGCTGGCTCGTCCGCGGCATGCACAAGTGGGGCGCCAGCGCGATGATCGTGCTGATGTTCCTGCACATGGCCGCGTCGTTCATGATGGGCGCGTACAAGTACCCGCGCGAGCTGACGTGGATCACCGGCGTGCTCATCTTCGCGGCGACGCTCGGCATGGGGCTCACCGGCTACCTGCTCGTCTGGGACCAGCGCGCGTTCTGGGCGTCGGTCGTGGCGATCAACCTGAACGGCACCGCGCCGTTCCTCGGGCCGTACATCAGCGAGTTCCTGCGCGGCGGCGCCGAGTACACCGGCGACATCCTCCCGCGCTTCTACGCGCTGCACATGCTGCTCATTCCGGGCGGCCTGATGGGCCTGATCGGCCTGCACATGTACCTCGTCACGCGGCTGGGCGTCACGCCCGCGCCGTGGAAGACGGAAGATCCCGCCAATGACCCGGAGGCATGGTCGTGAGCGACTTTCTCCATCCCGACGAGAACGAGCGCATCAGCGACCAGCGTCGCGCGTTCCTGGAGTACAAGAAGCGCGTCAACGAGAGCGGCAAGCCGTTCTTCCCGCACGGCGTGTGGCACGACGTGATCGCGGCGAGCGTGGTGCTGGCGATCCTGATCGCGCTGAGCGTGATCTGGTTCAGCCAGGCGAACTGCGACTCGTCGTTCGACGTGAGCTGCGATCGCGTGTCGACGCCGCTCGAGCAGGAGCAGTACGTTCCGGGCGCCACGGACAAGACCGCGGTCGTGACCGACAAGAAGGGCGCCGTCGACACGAGCGTCGACAAGCCGCTGCTCGGTCTGCTGTACGAGGAGAAGGCCGACCCGGCCACCACGAGCTACCACCCGCGACCGGAGTGGTACTTCTACTTCCTCTTCTACCTGCTGATCATCTTCGCCAACCCGCAGCTGGTGGTGCTCGGCACGATCATCGTGCCGACGATCTGGCTCGTGATGCTGATCGCACTGCCGATCGTGGACCGGCGCAAGGAGCGACGACCGTCGCGCCGCCCGCTCGCGATGGCGCTGATGGTGCTCACCGCGGTGACGCTGCTCAGCTTCACGTACCTGGGCTCGCAGGCCGGCAAGGAGAAGGGCGGCGGTCCCACGGGCCTCACCGCCGAGCAGGAGGCGATGCCCGGCTACGCAGTGCTCTTCGACGAGGGCGTCTTCGAGACGTGCAAGTCGTGCCACATGCTCGGCGGCATCGGCAACGGCGGACCGGGTCCGAACCTCGACGCGGTCGGCACGCGCTACAAGACCGCCGACGACATCGTCACGGTGCTCGCCAACGGCCTCGGCGGCGGCGCGATGCCGGTCAAGGGCGGCTCGGCGATGACCGACGAGCAGGCAGCGCAGGTCGCAGCGTTCCTCAAGACGCTCGGCGCGCCGGGCGACGCCGCGAGCCTGAGCGGCTACGGCCTGAGCGACTGGAACCGCGTGACCGGCGCCGGCGACGAGGGCGACGCAGCGGACGCTGCCACCGACTCGTCGAGCGAATCGATGGCAGGCATGACCGCCGAGGAGCACGCCGCCATGAGCGACTCCGAGAGCGACAACGGCTGACCAGCCACGCAC
>JAGQUL010000376.1:0-149 GCA_020438525.1 Thermoleophilia bacterium
AGGCGGATGTTCTGGAAGGTGCGGCTCATGCCGAGCTGCGCGATCACGTGCGGGGCGCGGCCGAACGTGTCCTTGCCCATGAACGTGAGCTCGCCCTCGGTCGGGTGGTACAGCCCGGTGAGCATGTTGAAGAAGGTGGTCTTGCCGGC
>JAGQUL010000376.1:164-842 GCA_020438525.1 Thermoleophilia bacterium
GCCGGCACCGTTGGGTCCGATCAGCGACACGATCCGCCCCGCGGGGATCGTGAAGTCGACCGCGTCCACGGCGGTCAGGCCACCGAAGCGCATCGTGAGCGCACGCGCATCGAGCAGTACCGCGTCCCTGGGTGGTCGGTGCTCGTTCACGTGGTCGCTCCGAACGGGTTGGACCCCGGCTGGAAGCGCGACGTGAAGCGTCGTCCTTCGGTGGGAGACGACGACGGGCCGGGCAGCTGCTCGGGCTCGTGCGCCGGTGCTGCGGCCTGCTGCTCGCTCGAGGCGTGCGACTCGCGCCCGACCTCGAGGCCCGGGTGCATGGCATGTGCGGCGTCGCCGTCGGGGCCGTGCAGGCCGCCCGGGTAGTGCTGCACGCCGGGCCTGCCGGGCTCCACGTCCACCAGCGGCGCGGCATGCTGCACCGGCGCGCCCTGGTGGTCGTCGTCGAACGTCAACGTGCGCGCCTTGGATGGGATGAAGCCCTGGGGGCGGAACAGCATCATCGTGACGAGCAGCACCCCGAAGATGAGCATGTTCCAGCTCGAGAAGTCGATGTTCAGGCCGGCGGCGTTGCCCCACTTGGTGAGGCTCGGCAGCAGCCAGAAGTTGAGGCCCTCGATCACGAACGCGCCGAGGATCGCGCCCCAGACGTTGCCCATGCCGCCGATGATCACCATG
>JAGQUL010000376.1:1002-1179 GCA_020438525.1 Thermoleophilia bacterium
TCTCGTCCTCGCGGATCGCCATCCACGCGCGGCCGAGCTTGGACCACTGCATCGTGGTGGAGACGTACCAGCAGAGCACGCAGAGCGCGAGCGCGAGGTAGTACCACGGCCAGAGGTTGAGCGGTCCCCACATCCCCCACCCCAGGCCGAGCATCTGGTCGGTGCCGGCGCCGCCGA
>JAGQUL010000376.1:1295-1528 GCA_020438525.1 Thermoleophilia bacterium
GAGATAGTCGCCGCGCAGGCGCAGCGTGGGGGCGCCGAGCAGCACTCCGAACACGGCCGTGACCACCGCGGCGATCGGGAAGATCATCCAGATCGACAGGTGGATGCCGGGGATCGTGTTCGGCAAGCCGCTGCCGAGGTGCATCGTGACCTGCTGGAAGTGGCCGGATGCGAGCCACGCGACGCAGTAGGCACCGATCGCCCAGAACGCGACGTAGCCCAGGTCGAGCAGGC
>JAGQUL010000001.1:0-4168 GCA_020438525.1 Thermoleophilia bacterium
CGAGCGGTTGCAGGGCGACGGGCGCCGGGTCGCGATGGTCGGCGACGGCATCAACGACGCCGCGGCGCTCGCCACGGCCAACCTCGGCATGGCTGTGGTCAGCGGCACCGACGTGGCGATGAAGTCCGCCGACATCATCCTGGTGCGACGCAACCTCGACGTGATCCCGGACGCGATCCGGCTCGCCCGGCGCACGCTCGGCACGATCCGCGGCAACCTGGTCTGGGCGTTCGCCTACAACGTCGCTGCGCTCCCGCTCGCCGCGGCGGGGTACCTCAATCCGCTCATCGCGGGCGCAGCGATGGCATTCTCGAGCGTGTTCGTCGTCAGTAATTCGCTGCGCCTTCGGCGCTTCACCACGCGCCGGGAGCCAGCATGATCCTGCAACCGTTCGACGTCGTCGTCATCGCGTGGCTCGTACTGGCGATCCTCTCCGCGGCGTATGTCGCGGGGGATCAGTTCCGAGGCAACCCCGAGCCGGCCGTGATGAAGTGGGGCTTCGTGCTCGTGACGCTCTACATGGGGCCGATCGGTCTGCTCCTGTACGTGCTCGCCGACAAGGAGCCTCGGCCGGGTACCCACGAACGGTTCGTCAAGCCATTGTGGAAGCAGGGGATCGGCTCGACCGTGCATTGCATCGCCGGTGACGCCACCGGCATCATCGTCGCCGCGGTCGTCGTGGCCGTGATCGGCATACCGATGTGGCAGGACCTGATCATCGAGTACGTCGCAGGATTCCTGTTCGGCCTGCTCATCTTCCAGGCCCTGTTCATGCGCACGATGATGGGTGGCTCCTACTGGCGCAACGTGCGCAGCTCGTTCGTCCCGGAACTGCTGTCCATGAACCTGATGATGGCCGGCATGGCTCCCACGATGGCGTTCCTGATGATGGGGCGCGACATGCGCGCGATGTGGCCCGCCGAACCGCAGTTCTGGTTCGTGATGAGCCTCGGCGTGACCGTCGGGTTCTTCGTCGCCTACCCGGTGAACGTGTGGCTCGTCAGCCGCGGTCTCAAGCACGGCCTGATGACCGTGCGCGCCACGCCCGACGATCACGGCGAGCACGCTGGTCACGAGCACGCCCACGACGCCCATGACGAGCACGAGATGGAAACGCAGGATCTGGCGCACGCGGTGACCCGTCCGCAGCTGGTGGCGATGACCGGGGTGACGCTCCTTGCGCTCGTTGCCGGCATGTACGTGCCGTCGACGTTCGTGAACATGAATCTCAGCGCACACGACGTCGGCGGCATCATCATGCCGCCCGGAATGATCATGACGAGCGACACGCCAGCCGAGGCGATGCGCGACATGGCGGCGGTCGATCCCCGCGATTTTCGCTTCCACGCTGACGAGCAGGCCGAAGGTGCCCGCACGCTCAACCCGACGCTCGAGGCGGGCGTAAAGGTGTTCCAGCTGGAGGTCAGTCTCGGGCAGTGACACATCCTCGACGACCAGCCGATGGGTGCGTATGCGGTCAATGGTCAGGTTCCGGGCCCGACCATCGAGCTCACCGAAGGCGACCGCGTTCGCTTCGAGGTGCGCAACCGCTTGCCGGAGTCAACGACGATCCACTGGCACGGGCTGATCGTGCCCAACGAGATGGATGGGCCAGCGCACATCACCCAGCACCCGATCGAACCGGGCGAGCGATTCGACTACGAGTTCGAGGTTGCGCAGCACGGCACCTACTTCTACCACTCCCATGACCATCCCGATCGTCAGCAGGGTCTCGGTTTGTACGGCGCGCTCCTGGTCAAGCCCAAGGCGCAGGACATCCCCGCAGATCACGAACGGTCACTACAGCTGCAGGAATGGCTCGAGCGAGACGGGCTCACGTACCCGGCGATGCAGATGGAGGGCGGCTTGCCGAACTTCTTCACGATCAACGGCAAGTCGTACCCGGAGACCGAGACGATCCGGATGAAGGTTGGCGAGACCGTGCGCCTTCGCTTCATCGGCAGCCACAACAACTTCGTGCATCCCATGCACGTCCACGGCGGCCCGTTCGAGGTCGTTGCCAAGGACGGCGAAACACTCTCCGAATCCGCTCGCTATCTGGCCGACACCGTCAACGTCGCACCGGGCGAACGATACGACGTCGTCTGGACCGCGCGAGAGCCCGGCAAATGGCTGGTGCACTGTCACATCCCCCACCACACGACCAACGACAACATCGAGGTCGACGGCGCGGGCGGCCTTACCCAGATCATCGAGGTCACCTGACGCAACGAGCGTCAGCACGTCTCGTTGGACGCGTCGCAGTTGTGATTGCTCGGCGGGGCCGCAGGGGGTGAGGGTGTTGCCGGAACGGTAGGTGGCGCTGGCGTTGGGGGCGTTGCAGTCCCGGACGATGAGCCACCACCGGTGGAGCTCGGGTGCGGTGCCAGCGGGGCGGGGAGTGCTGGTTCGTCGGAAGCTCGGTTTGGCGTCCTTGGAGGTCGGCGCGGGGTCGCCGTCGACCCTGACGGCCTGGATGTGCGAGATGTCCCTCGGCGTGTCGTCGCCGGCGATGGTCGATCGGGCTTGTCGGCACGCTTCTTCGGAGGCTTCGGCTTCGTTGGGTTTGTGACAGGCGCATCGATGGAATCGGGCACCGCTCGTGCCTTGGCTTCCGCCGTCTGCGATGGCATAGGTGCACCCGGCCTCGCAGATGCCGATCCCGGCTGTTCGTCGTCGCAGGCACGCACGAGGAGCGCGAGAAGTACGACGACGCCGAACCAGAACGCGATCCGAATCGCCGTGCGGTGCGGGTGTTCGCGGTCGTGGATCTGGATGCGTGGGAGTGTGGTCATGCTGCGTCCTCGCGGTGGAAGTGGGGGTGGAGGCGGATCACGACGGGCGGCAGGTTGGCGTAGAGCAGCAGCGCGCGGTCGCGGGTGAGCTGGCGCAGCTGGTGCATCGCTGCGAGCGGTCGCTGCCGCAGCTGCGTGGAGTGCGTCAGACCGCTCGGGCCGGCCTGGACGGTCTGTTGCTCGGTGGTCTCGTCGCCGAGCAGGCGCGTCATCATCTGCAGCAACTCGTGGTCGCTGGTTCCGGCGAGCAGGAGCTTGGCGGTGTGGTTGTTGATGACGGTGCCGGCTTGGTGCTTGTAGCGGGCGGTGACCTGGGCGTGGTCTTGGAAGATCGTGACGAGCTGGATCGCGTAGGCGCGACAGGTCGCGGCGATCTGGGCGAGGTCATGGATCGGGGCGATGTTCGCGGCCTCGTCGAGCACGAGCAGCAGGCTCGGATCGAGCGGCTTGCGCTTTCGTTCGGAGGCGAGCACCGCGCATCGGTAGACGTCCTTCACGAGCGCCGCGAACACGGGACGAAGTCGTGCTTGGTCTTCGGTGGGTGCGACGACGTAGAGCGTGCCGTTTTCCGCGATCAGCCTCGATGGGTCGATGCTCCCGGACGGCTTGTGGTCGGACATGCTCGGGCTGGCGTACGCGCGGAGCATCACCTCGGTCGAGGCGTACACGCTCGAAAGCGTTCGCTCGTCTCGCTTCTGGCTCGCCTGGAACGACTGCAGCGCGTCCTTGGCTCCGTGGGATTCGAGAATGTTGGTGACGATGTTCTTCTCGCGCCGATCGACCCAACGAACGACGTCGCGCATCGTAAGATCCTCGAGCGCCGCTGCGTGCAGCATCGGCTCGAGCATCTTCGCGGCCATCGCGTCCCAGAAGCGGCTCTCAGCGAGCCCGGTGTCGCCGACGGCGCTGGTGAGCGCTTCGGCCATACGTTGCGCTTCCTCCCACTGCGCGCATGCGCGCAGTGGCGTCCATGCGGCGGTCTCGAATCCGGTCAGTCCGAGCGGGTCGTAGACGTACACGTCGCCTACGTCCCGGCGCTGGCGATGCGTGGCGAGCACGAGGTCACTCTTGACCGACAGCGCGACCGCTGGACCTTCGTGACGCAGGAGGGCGGGGATGACGACGCTGGTGGTCTTGCCGGAGCCGGTGGGGCCGAACACGACCACGCTGTGATGCTGCTCGGTGGCAAGCAGCCGGCCATGCGCCGATCCGAGCACCAGCCGACCGGCATCGTTGCGCTTGGAGGTCGTGAGGCGCTTCGTGTCGCGGGCGCTCGCCCAGCGCGAATCCTTCTCATCGCGAGCCAGTCGCTCGCCACCGATAAGCTGCCACGCCAGTCGCGCGGCGATCACGAGCACCGCAACGATCGGCAC
>JAGQUL010000001.1:4250-40352 GCA_020438525.1 Thermoleophilia bacterium
CGATGAGCGCGATGCCGGTCTCGAGGATCGTCGGCGATGCTGGGTCGAGTAGGCCTTGGTCGTGGATCAGGACGATGAAGGTGGCGGCGATCCAGAGTGCTGCTCCGTAGAGGGTCAGGAGTAGGAGCGTGCCGATGATGAGCGCGAGGATCAGGTCGTCGCGGGTGCGGGGCGCGCGCATCAGGCTGCCTCCCGAAGCTCGGGGTCTGGGTCGGGATCCGCATGCGCTTGGGTCGTACGCATGCGTGCGTCGGTGTCGACGAGCGCAACTTCGTGCTCTGCGAGCACGTGACGGACAAGGAAGCTGCGCTCGCCGACGATCCACAACGCGAGGCCGCGTGGCAGGTTCGGCAGCTCCGCGGCTTCGGTGTCGGTCAGCCCCAAGAGGCGTTCGGCTTGTTCGAGTTCGGCCTTGTCCTGTGCGTAGATGACTTTCGTCTCGGCATCGGCGATGAGCCCTTGCGTGAGGCGGCTGACGCGGCTGCCGTCGTCGCCGGTTGCTTGGAGGTCGGAAATGCGGTGGGTAACGACGATGTTCTGCACGCCGTAGGAGCGGCTGTGCTTGAAGCTGTCGACGAGCCACTCCGCAGCGGCGAGATTCGCGAGCACGCGCCACGCTTCCTCAAAAACGAGGATGCGGTTCGGGCGCTTGGCAGGATCGACCTCGATCGCTTCGGCCGCGATCGCTGCGCGCAGCCACGCGGCGGCGCAGACCATGATGATGCCGATCGCCTGCGAGTCGACGACGTGATGCAGATCGAGCACCAGGCTCGGGGCTGCGAGGTCGATCCCGTGCGTGGTCTCGCCGTCGAACATGCCCGCGAGGTCGCCATCGCAGAGCCTGCCGAGGCCGTACGCGAGGTCGCGCGACGCATCGAGCAGCTCGCGGAGCGAGAGCTGCATCGCCTCGGCTATCTGCTCGCTCGGATCAAGCAGTCGATCGACCACGCGCGGAAGCGTCGCCTCCGGCTGGCCATCGGCGTGGAACGTGGCGAGCGTGTTGGAGCAGATCGTGTGCTCGGTGGGCGTGAGGTCGCGTCCGATCGCGCCCGATGCCACCGCCACGAGTAGCCGCAGCTGACTGGTCAGCCCCGCGTGCGAGGAGAGTGGGTTGAGGCGTACGTCTCCACCAGGCTTGAGCACGATCGGCGTGCAACCGAGCGATCGTGCGAGCGGCGAGTACTCGCCCTTCGGGTCGATGATCAGATGCCGACGACCGAATACGGCTTGGCGGTAGAGGTAGGTCTTGATCAGGCTCGACTTGGCGCGGCCGACGATCCCCATCACGATCATGTTGGGGCCTGTAATCGTCTTGCCGTACTGCACCCACGGGTCGTAGCAGAACGCGCCACCGGAATGGTCGTAGCCGATCAGCGCGCCGCGTCCGCCGAGGCCGCCCTGCGCTACGAACGGGTAGATCGCCGCGAGGTGCTTGCTGGTCGCCCGATGCTCTGGGCGCTTGATCAGACCAAGGAGCGTGCGGATCATCGTGCGCCTCCCGGTCCCGAGAGCCCTCGTGCGATCGGCAGCGTGTGCGTGAATGCGATGTCCTGCATGCCGTTCATGCGGCGAAGCTGCAACCGGCTTTGCAGCGCGCGGTTTTCCATCGCCGCGCACGCCTGCTCCAGCTCCTCTGGGCTCGATGCGCTAACGGTGACATAGCCGCAGTAGCGAAACTCGCCGAAGCCCGATGCGAGCTCGGACTCGCGCGTGAGCAGATCCGTGGAACGCTTCGCACGACGCGCGGTCGTGGCGAAGCCCTTGCTGCGTCGCACGTGCTCGCTCGTCTGGTCACCGACGATCGCCGCCTCGACCTTCGACAGCGCCTTGCTGATCTCCAGCGGCTCCATCACCACCGCAATCGAACGCTGCATGTTCGCCTGCAACAGTAGCGGCAGCAGGAACGCAGCGGGCACGTCGCGGCGAGGCCATTCCGCCACCCAATACGTCGCATGGACAGCGCCATCAGTTCGGTACGAGTCCCAGCGGGTGCGCATGGCTAGGGGCCAGGCATTCACGGCGCTGACGCCGTCGCGCTCAGGATCGATCGCACCGAGCCGATCAAGTGCGCGCCGCTGAAAAGGGTCGTAGGCGAGGCGGATGTGCTTGGCGAGCGTGCGCGGCTTGAGCACACCAAGCGGCTCGATGTCGCAGACGATGAGCGCGTCCGCGATCGTCTGCAGCTCCTGCTGCAGCAGCAGGCAAGCACCTTCATCCTGCTCAGGCGCGAGGCGCTTGATGATCTGCTTCGCGCGACGAACGCTGATTTGCACGACGAGGAACAGCTCATGATCTTGGGTCGCGGCGGTCGAGTCGTTGATGAGCGACTCGTAGCTTGCGACTACGTCCTCATTGCGCGGAATCGACTGGTCACGGCTGGTGAGGTGGTAGCGAACGAGCTCGTCAGGATCGGTTGGAATCGTGCGCTCGATCCACTGCACCCGACTGATCGGCGTGCCCTCACGACACAGATTCGTGAGCAAGCCCGACCACGCATCGATGCGTCGCTGCTGATCCGCACTCGACAGCAGGCCGAAAGCGCCGACACGTACCTTGAGCACGACTGCGTACGTGCGCGCTGCACGATCTTTGATGATGCCGACCTGGTGACGATCGAACATCGCCTCGAGAATCTCGACGTGTCGAAGGTCCGGCGGCACGTCAAGCGCAGGCGGCTGCCCAGCGCCCTGCGGATCCCGGGACGACCCAGTGAACCCCGCGAGCGGGGCGCGACTTCGCCTGCGATCCGCACCGAGGATGCGCCTGACGATGCTGAACACGACGAGTGGCAGCCACTCGATCGGCTCGCGTCCACGCACCGGCACGAACACCGTGGCATACGTCACGAGCACCACCCCGATAGCGAGCAGCATGCCGCCGATGCCGGTGCTGGCGAACACCCGGTACGCGCCGTAGAGGCCGCTCAGGAGCGTTGCGACCTGTAGCCATGACAGTGGTGATCCGAAAGCGCCACTGACGTGTGCTGGACCGAATCGGTAGAGCGGATTCACTGTGTCGTGCGCCATCAGGTCGTCTCCAGTGTGAAGGGCTGCCGGGTCTGAACACGCGGGAATCCATCCGAGGCCTGCTCCGAATCCACGGGCAGTGCAAGCTGCGTCGGTGGTGCGCTCGTCACTTGGCGCGAGGCCGATTCCACGTCCTGCTTGCCGCTCGAGGAGACCTGATGAGGCGCATGCGCCGAGTCCGAAGAACCTCCGCTCGACCCGACGACGTGCGGCCCCTCGCTCGACGTTGCTGAAGCTGACCCGCTGCCCGGCTCTGAGCCCTGCTGTGTGGCGCCGCGAACGCTGGATGCTGCTGCCTGTGCGCCGGAGGCGAGCACGCTCGCACCAGTCGCGGCGACCGCAGCAGCGGGGTGCGCGTTGGTCGCCGAATGCGCTTGCTCGACCGCTGCACCCGACCGAGCTGCGCCAGACACCGATCCGGAAGATCCTCCGCTCGGCATGGGAGGACGCGGCGTGGCGCTGGATCGCGACGACTGCGAGTGCGTGCTGGAGCCGCTGCGAACGGTGTGTACGCGCGACAGGGTCGAGCGCATGATCTGTGCTGGCGTTTGCACGCCGAGCGCGCCAGCACCGGCTGTACCTCCAGGCATGCCCGCGCCGAAGCTGCCTGCGATGCCGGGGATGATGCTCATCAGCAGCATCGGGCTGAACGCGGCGGCGATCATCACGCCGAGGCCGATGATCGCGCTCTGCACGGCATCGCTCCCGCTACTCGCATGCAGCGTCGCGTTGGTGGCGCCAGCGCCGAGCGCGAAGCAGGTGAAGATCGCGAACTTGCTCAAGATCAGCACCGCGAGCAGCTCGAGCGCCTTGCGCGTCATGTGCCGCGTGGCGGGCCACACCTGCATCGCGAACACGAGTGGCAGAAACAGCGTGACGATGTAGATCAACGCTGAGCGAATGATGAGCACTGCGAGGATCACCAGCTGGGCGACGATCACGAGCAGCCCGATGATGAGCACCAAGCCTGGCGCGAGCGCGGCTGTCGGCTGTGCTGCGCCCTCGGTGCTAGTGAAGACGGTGCCGATGTCGTGCAGAAACGTCTGGATGTCGTCGACGCTCGAGCGGAACGTGTACGCGGTCATCGCGTCGGTGAGCGAGAGCGCAAGCTGCACGCCGAGCGTCGCGAGCATCATCGCGATCACCGATCCGGGGATCCCGACGAACACGACCTGAGCCATGTCACCGACCTTGCCGCGAATGCCCGCCGCGGTGATCGCGATCAGTGACGCGATCGCCATCAGGTACAGGCTCACCGCGACCGTCCGTCGATACGACGCCGTGAACCACGCATTCGACGTGCCCACTTGGGGGGCGCCGACGGTGTCGGAGACCTTGATGATCTCGTTCGTCAGCGACGCGACCGACGTGGCGACGAGATTCACGATCGCGCGTGATGCTGAATCCATCGCATCCGACGCAACGTCACCAGCATCGGGCAGATCGACGAACGGCAGCCCGAGCGCATGCGCGGCTGGGACCGTGCCAGCCATGAGCAGCACGGCCCAGGCCGCGATCAGTGCAGCGCGAGTCGCTACGCGTGAATTCCACCGCTGCCGACGCATGACGAGGTCACACGAAGAAGCGGTTGATGACGGGAATGATCGTCGGTACCGCAAGCAGCGTCGCGAAGCCGGAGATCATCAGTCCCTTGCCGGTGACGCTCAGCCCGTGGTTGCCGCCACGGTTGCCGGCCCACAGCAGTGAACCGCCGGTGAGCAGCGCGATCGATCCACCGAGGATGCCGAGCAGCTTCACGAGCGCGATGACGTCGCCGGCCTTGGCGCTGATCGTGGGGTCGTTCGCTGGAGCGGGATTGGGAATCGCCACCGCGAACATGGCAACGGAGTGGAGGGTGTCGAGCAGCATCATGACGATGCCTCCTTCGCAGGATCAGGTTGGCCAGACCCGACGCTCGACACGAGTAGCCTTGCGGCCTCACGAAGCTCCCGCTCAGCTCGTGACGGCGGCAACACGATGCCGCTGACCACGAACAACACTCGCCGCCATCCGAACACCGGCACCTCGCTCGACACGAACCGCTCGACGGCATCGAACGCGCCCCGAGGCACGTCGCTTGCGATCTTCGGCGACGCGTCAGTGACCTCGTCGTCGATCACGACGGCGGGGATATCCCGGGTCGTCGTGAGCGGCGCGAGATCATCCGCTTCGGCGAGCAGCAGCTCGTCGATCGGCATCGACTCGTCGGTCGTGTTCTGGAGGCGTGAGTACGGGCGCATCGGCACGCAGGGCTCCTTCGCATCTAGCGTCGGAGGCTGCGCGCGGCATACAAGCGGTCAAGTCAAGAATGGAGCAGCAGAGAACGAGCTCACAGACCGCAGCCTTGCTATGTCTATCGGCATGAGAGCGCGGATCTTGAGGGGGCAGCGTCAGTCACGTTCGCCTGACACGTATGCAGGCGGCCGGGCGATCCCGCGAGATACGCGGAATTACGAAGTGGGCTTTCGCGCGCGAATGATGGCTGCTCCTGCGTGCTGATGCACGCGATGCGTTTCGCGGATCTCAATGTCGACGAGACCAGCTGCAGCGAGGGCATCCTCGAACTCAACGCGCGTGAGCGCGCCTGCGATGCAGCCGGTCCACTGCTGCATGTCAGCGCGAGTTGCCTCGTTCATGTCGTCGTCGGCGATCACGTCGCTGATCGCAAAGCGACCGCCGCGACGCAGCACGCGCGCCGCTTCGCGGATGACGGCCGGCTTGTCCGCGGAGAGGTTGAGCACGCAGTTGGAGATCACCACGTCGACGCTGTCGTCCGGCAGCGGGATCGCCTCGATGTAGCCCTTGACGAACTCGACGTTGGCAGCGCCCGCCTTGGCAGCGTTACGGCGGGCGAGGTCGAGCATCTCATCGGTCATGTCGAGGCCGATCGCCCTGCCGGTGATGCCAACTCGGCGCGCGGAGATGAGCACGTCGGCGCCGGCACCCGACCCCAGGTCGAGAACCGTTTCGCCTTCGCACAAGTCGGCGACGGCGGTGGGCACGCCGCAGCCAAGTGACGCGGCGATCACGTCGTCAGGGGCGTCTGGGTCGCTGTACAGTGCGGCCCCGAACACCTCATTGCCATGCTCGTCAGTGGTAGCGACGCCTGAGGAGCAGCACCCAGCCGCCCGCTGTGGCGATCCTGTGGCGAGCGCCGCAGCCGCGTACCGCTCCCGAACAGCCTCGCGCACGTCGTCCGTCGCAGCGCCCGCGGAGCAGCCGCACATCCCGTCGGTTGCACTGGTACCGCAGCAAGATGCCTTATCGGCGCTGTCGCAGCATGATGCCTGCGCCGACGTGGAGCAGCAGGCGGAAGGGGCCGGTGTGGTGGTGTCGGACATGGGTTCCTCGCGTGTCAGGTGAGCCACGTCGAGAAGGCACGGAGACCTTCGGGACGGACGTAGTAGTAGGCCCAAAGGCCCTGGCGTTCGGAATCGACGATTCCCGCGTCGCGGAGCTTTTTTAGGTGATGCGAGAGTGTTGGCTGGGACACGTCGAACAGCGGCACGAGCTCGCAGACGCAGACCTTCCCGGCGTGCTTGCGCAGCACGTCCACGAGCTGCAGGCGGATCGGGTCGCCCAGCGCCTTCGCCACAGCAGCGAGCGACATGGCCTGCTCGCGGTCCACATCGGGGTAGACGACGGGCTCGCAGCACGGTTCGCCGGCGGGCCGCTTCGTCTTCGGCGCAAGTTCCAGATCGATGTTCATCTATCTATGTATATCGATTGAGTAGATGGATGTCAATCCAATAGGCTCCGCTGCGACGGCTGCACACGAGGAGGGACGCCTGGCATGACGCGCATCGGCATCAACGGATTCGGACGAATGGGACGGCTCGCACTTCGCGCGGCTTGGGGCTGGCCCGACCTGGAATTCGCGCACATCAACGATCCCAAGGCCACACCCGAGTCTTCCGCGCATCTGCTGACGTTCGACTCCGTGCATGGCCGATGGAGCCACGCAGTCGAACCGGCCACCGACGTGATCACCATCGACGGCACCAGCATCGGGCACTCGTCGAATGCGAATGTGGCCGATACGCCGTGGGGGGACCTCGGCATCGACACCGTGATCGAGTGCTCTGGCAAGTTCAAGACGCCGGAAGCGCTGCGGGGGTACTTTGACCAGGGCGTGCGCAAGGTCGTCGTCGCCGCGCCCGTCAAGCACCCGGACGCGCTCAACGTGGTGGTCGGGGTGAACGACCACCTGTACGACCCGGCTCGCCACGACATCATCACAGCGGCATCGTGCACGACCAACTGCCTCGCCCCCGTCGTCAAGGTCATCCACGAGGGGATCGGCATCCGTCACGGCTCGATCACGACGCTGCACGACATGACCAACACGCAGACGATCGTCGACGCGCCGCACACCGACCTTCGCCGCGCACGCGCAGCGAGCATGTCGCTGATCCCAACCACCACAGGCTCGGCAACGGCGATCGGCATGATCTTCCCCGAGCTCAATGGCAAGCTCAACGGCCTCGCCGTGCGCGTGCCGCTGCTCAACGCGTCACTGACCGACTGCATCTTCGAGGTCGAGCGCGCCACCACCGCGGACGAAGTCAACGCGCTGCTCGAGGCCGCAGCAACCGGGCCGCTCGAGGGAATCCTCGGCTACGAGCAGCGCCCGCTCGTTTCGATCGACTATCGCGACGATCCGCGCTCGTCGATCGTGGATGCGCCCTCGACGATCGTCGTCAACGACACACACGTGAAGATCCTCGCCTGGTACGACAACGAGTGGGGCTACGCCAACCGCCTCGCCGAACTCACCCGCACCGTCGCGACCACCAGCGCATGACCGACACGCAGGCCACCAACGGCGGGCGCGGCGGCGACCTCCGCAACTACATCCTCGTCACGCTCGCCTACTGGGCCGACACGATCGCCGACGGGGCAAGCCGCGTGCTCGTGCTGTTCTACTTCTACGAGCTGGGCTACAGCCCATTTGCCGTCGCGTCGCTGTTCCTGTTCTACGAGGTGTTCGGCATCGTCACCAACCTCGTCGGGGGTTGGATCGCCGCGCGCTTCGGGCTCAAGCGAACGCTGTTGATGGGCCTCGTCACGCAGCTGCTTGCCCTCGGAGCGCTCGCGTTCGCACCCGAGGGCTGGCTCGTCGTTCCGTACGTGATGGCGGCGCAGGCGCTGTCAGGCATCGCGAAGGACCTCACCAAGATGAGCTCCAAGAGCGCCGTCAAGCTCGTCGCACCGGAAGGCGATGGATCACTTTACAGGTGGGTCGCAGTGCTCACCGGATCCAAGAACGCCCTCAAGGGCGTCGGCTTCTTCCTCGGTGGGCTGCTGCTCACCGTGATCGGGTTCCAGCCCGCGCTGATGGTGCTGATGGCGATCGTACTCGCAGCGCTCGTCGCGGTCGTCACGCTGATGCGCGGACAGCTCGGCACGATCAATGCCAAGGCGAAGTTCGCCCAGATGTTCTCCAACAACCGCGCCGTGAACGTACTCGCCGCGGCGCGCGTGTTCCTGTTCGCCTCCCGCGACGTGTGGTTCGTCGTCGGGCTGCCCGTGTTCCTGCGTACCGAACTGGGTTGGAGCTTCTGGCAAGCGGGCTCGTTCCTCGCCGCGTGGGTGATCGGCTACGGCATCGTCCAGGCATCTGCGCCCAGATTGCTGCGTCGGCGAGTCGCGCAGCACCACTCTCCCGATGGGGGCACCGCAACTCGCCTTGCTCTCACGCTCGCGGCCTTTCCGGCCGCAATCGCAGCTGGCCTCACCGCTGGCGGCGACCCCACCGTCACGGTAGTCCTTGGCCTACTCGCTTTTGGCGTGATCTTTGCGCTCAACTCCGCGGTGCACTCGTACTTGATCCTGGCGTATGCCGACAGCAAGAAGGTAGCGATGAACGTCGGCTTCTACTACATGGCCAACGCTTGTGGCCGCCTCGCCGGAACGATCCTGTCCGGAGCGATGTACCAGTGGCACGGCTTGACCGCCTGCCTATGGACTTCGGTGACATTCGTGTTATGCGCCGCCCTGCTATCGAAGTTGCTACCAGACGAGCAAGCCAGACGACGGACCTAAGAGTAGAGATCGCCCTGAGCGCACCCCGGTTGAGGGCCGACTGTTACACTGGCGACACCGTCATATTCGACTCCCGCGAATTCACTGAGAAGGTCGCCGTCTGACATGACGTCAACGTAGGCGTCAGGGCGCGAGCCGCCTACGGGGATCCGCGGGTGCGATCTCGGTGTGTCTCGGGCTGTTGGGGGCCAGTGTGTGGCCGACCTCGGTGGAGCTCGGGTGAGCTGGGGCTGGGGAGGTTCGCTCGGCGGCGGGGACCACGTCAGGTCGGCGGCAACCGGCGCGCCGATTTGGCATCGAGCGGGTGCTGGCGACGCCCGATCGCGTAGGCTTGTGGCGTGTCGAATCAGATCGTTACAGCCGCGCTTCGCGTCGATGGCCTGTCGAAGGTGTACGCCGGCGGTACGCGCGCGCTCGATGGGGTGAGTCTTGAGATTCCGGACGGCTCGTTCTTCGGGTTGCTTGGACCTAATGGTGCGGGCAAGACAACATTGATCGGCGCGGTGACCGGCCTCGTGCGGATTGGCGCTGGCGCTGCGTTCGTGTTCGGGCACGACGTGGTGAGCGAGTCGCGCATGGCGCGCGCCCTGGTGGGGCTTGCTCCGCAGGAGATCCACCTGGACCGCTTTCTCACGGCACGCGAAGTGTTGACCTACCACGGCCGGTACTTCGGGATGCGACGTGACGACGCGGATCAGCGCGCGGACGAGTTGCTGTCGGTGTTCGACCTTGCGGCGAAGGCGTCGCAGAAGCCAAATCGGCTGTCTGGGGGCATGCGTCGCCGGCTGCTCATTGCCCGCGCGCTCGTGCATCGCCCGAAGCTGCTCGTGCTCGACGAGCCCACCGCAGGCGTGGACCTGGAGCTTCGATACGAACTTTGGGAGTACCTGCGCATGCTCCAAGGCGAGCTGGGTGTGACGATCCTGCTCACCACGCACTACATCGAAGAAGCAGAGGCCCTGTGCGAGCGCGTTGCGTTCATTCGGGGCGGCCAGATCATCGGCGAGGGAACGACCGCGGAGCTTACGAGCCGCTACGGTGGGGCCCGGCTCGAGGATGCGTACGTGGCGGCGATGGCATGAACGAGCATCGCTCGATTGACTTTCGCCGCGGACTGGTCGCGCTCGCCGGGCGTGAGGTGCGTCGAGTGCTCTCGCTCTGGTCGCAGACGATCGCGCCACCGGTGGTCAGTGGATGCCTGATGCTCGCGATTTTCGCGGGAGCTTTGTCCGACAAGCTGCGAGAGGTGGAGGGGGTGCTTTACCTCGATTTCATCCTTCCGGGGATCCTGGTGATGACGGTTGCGAGCCAGTCGTTCGCCAACAACGCCACGAGCGTTTTCCAGGCGAAGAACGAGGGTTACATCGAGGATGTGCTGACAAGCCCGCTGAGCGCCTGGCAAACGGTCAGCGCCTTCATGGCCGGCGGCATGGTGCGCGCGCTGACTGCTGCCGCGATCATCGTCGGGGTGTCATTTCCATTCGCGGCTGGTTTCGATCGATGGCCGCTTGTCATTGTCGTGCTGGTGCTGACTGCGATTTCGTTTGGCGCTTTGGGCGTGGTTGTCGGAATGTGGGCCGACACGTTCGACCGGCACTCGTTCATCGCGAACCTCGTGATCGCGCCGCTCGCCATGGTGGCTGGCGTGTTCTACTCGGCTGGCCTGCTGCCACAGCCGTGGCAGACGATCACGCAACTCGACCCGATCTATTACCTCGTTGACGCGACCCGCGCCGGCACAGCCGGCTTCCACGAGACCTCGGTTGCTGCGTCGCTTCTGGTGGCTGGAGGGCTGGCGATCGGATTGACGGTCCTGGCCGCTGCGCTGTATGCGCGGGGATGGCGGCTCAAGCCGTAGATCCGGGGTTCGATCCGCGCGAAGTCTGGATCTCGTGGTGAGTCAGTCGAGACTTTTCGCTCGTAGGGCTGCGTACCGGGTCCAGTCGCCGCCTGCTGCCTTGGCCCAGGTGGTGGCGGTGTTGCGGTGCATGCCGAGCAGGTCGGCGAGCACCGTCGGTGGGAGTTCGGCGGCGAGTTGCAGGAGTGCCGCGGTTCGGGTGTCACGTGCGCGGATGCCGAGCGTGGCGAGGCGGGCGCGGATCGTTTCGGGGTGGAGGTGTTGTCCGGCGTTGCGGCCGGGATAGAGCCAGCCGTGGTGGTTGGGGCTGTGGCCGCTGAGGCCGCGCTGGCGGAGTTCGGGCAGCTGGCGGATGAGGTCGGCGAGCGGTTCGGGGATCAACAGCGCATCGCTGCCGAGGGTGAGGTGCATCGTGGTGCCGTCGTCGTTGACGTGCTCTGTGCGCAGCGATGCGATCCGTTTCAGTGGCTGGGCGTAGAGCGTCACGAGCAGACCTGCGACGCGGTCGGCGGCTGGTAGGGCGTCGTCGGTCAGCATGCGCCTGGCGAGGCTCCAGCGCTCGTCTTGGTCCAGCGCGCGAGGTGCGAGCTCGCGGCGCGGAGCGGGAACGGTCACGTGTGGTGCGTAGTGCTGGGCGTGCGCCCAGTTCAGGAAGGTGCTGATTCGAAGGCGGGCTCGCTCGCCGCTCGCGAGCCATTGGTCGACGTGAGCCTGCGTCGCATCGGCGAGCTGGGCGTCGCTTGATCGGAGATGGTCGAGGAAGCGGGCGGCCTCGGCGATGTCGCCTGCGGCGTTCTTGGCGCTGCTAGACGGGATGCTCGTTTTACGTGCCTGGCGGCGGCGTAGGCGGTGGAGCACGTCCCAGCGTGCGAACGATGTCAGCACTCGTCGGTCGTCGTTGCTCTTCACGCGCGCGAGGGTGCGGGTGATCGCGTGCTCGAGCGCGGCGATGTGGGGATCGCGGTCAGGCAGGATGCCGGCGGCGATGAGCAGCGCCCGCACGTGCGTGAGCGATGGCGTGGAATCGAGCGTGTCGAGCGCGTCGTGCGAGAGCTCAACCTCGCCGCTGGCGATGCGCGCGAGCACGTCGATCCCGCGCGTCGGGCGCTCGTCGCTCGGCTTGCGGTTGACCCAGATCAGGAGCGTGCGTGGCTGGTCGACGCGCGCGAACAGCTCCAGCAGCGGTGCCAAGCGCTCGTCGCGGGTGCCGTCGGGACGCGTAATCACGGTGTCGAGCTGCTCGACGACGACGCAGCTGAAGCACACGGGCGTGCCGGCGGTGTTGCCTGTGGACAGCGCGGTGGAGCCGCAGCGCGTGCAGGTCGAGGTCGGCGCCCAGTAGCAGGCGACGCACAGGTCAGGGCTGCTGGCCGTCGCGCGCAGGGCGATGCGTCGAACGTGCCCGCAGCTGCCGCAGCACCTTCGGGTGCCGCGATAGCAACGGTCGCACACCGGCTCGCCACTTTTGCGTGAGTGCACCGGCGCCATCTGCTCGCAAGCTGCGCAGCGCTCGAGCGGCCGCTGATAGCAGCCGGGGCACACAGGTTGACCGTCGATGCGCCGGGCGAAGCGGCGCATCGCGCCGCACTTGCTGCACGTGCGCCACGTTCGCGGGTCGCGAGCCTGGCACGTGGTGCAGGTGCCGTTGCCACGTCGAGCGCGCCCGCACACCGCGCACGCGCCCTGCTTGGCTGGCTGCGTCACGAGCGCTTCTTCGCATCGCGCGCGATGCGAGCGCGCTTGGGCTTGACGTTCGCGGGCGCCGGCACCGGATCTGAGGCGCTTGCCGTCTTGCGAGCCTTGCGCGGCACGGCGATCGGTTCGATCAACTCGGTGGGCGTGCAGCCGAGGATGTCGCACAGCGCCACGAGCACGTTAAGGTTCAGCCGCTCGGGCGTCTGCGCCACCAGGCGGTACACCTGCACGCTCGACAGCGTGATCCCGCGCTCGACGAGGTGCGGTTGCAGGTCAGTGGTGGCGAACATCCCATGCTCGGCCATCAGCCGGCGCAGGTGCCACACGTATCCGAGCTTGTGCTTGCGACTCATCGGGCGGGCTCCTCGTCGTTGTCGGTGGTGAACGCGCGGTCCAGCGCGCTGCGCAGGGTGCGATTCTTGAAGTCGTTGGACACGCCGGTGTACAGCGCAGTCGTCGAGCCCCATGCGTGGCCGACCTGCTGCTGCACGAACAGCGGGTCATAGCCGTCCTCGATCAGGTGCGTGACATAGGAGTGGCGCAGGCAATGCATCCCAAGCTCGTCCGGCAGCTGCAGATGCCGGCGATACTCGGCGAACCGCTGATTGAGGTACTCGCCCGAGACCCGACCCCCGCGCTCGGTCAGCCACAGCGCCGGGTGCTCCGACCTGCCGTAGAGCGGTCGCACCTCGTCGAGGTACTGCGCGATCGTCTCGACCGCCCACGGCATGACCGTCAGCACGTTGCGTCGGCGTGGCGGGCTGCCCTTGGCGGCCTTGCCCCAGCGAACCGACAGCATGCCGTGCGCGCCGAACTCGGGCGCGTGCGCGTTGCGCGTGAAGTCCACCGCGTCCAGACGCGCGACTTCGCGCCGCCGAAGCCCCCACGCGTACGCGGTCTTGAAGATCGTCGCGTCTCGAAACGCGGCAAGCCATCCCTTGCGCCCCAGCCGTCGGGTGCGATCGACGCGCTCGTCGGCGTAGTCGAACAGCAGCTGCAACTCATCGCGTGTGAACGGGCGGTTGCCGGGCCGGCCCTCGTACTCGGCGGTGTGCGCGAGCGTGTTCCACTCGTGGCAGACCTGGATCGCGCCGCGCCCGAACCGCCGCACGCACACGTCATGCCATCCATAGCGGCGGTCGACCACGTAGTCGAGAAACACGCCGATCGCGAGCTGGTAGCTGCGCAGCGTCGATGCCGCCACCGGCGTCGAACGCGACACGAGCGACGCGCTCCAGTCCTCCAAATCGCTCGGCTGCCACTGCCACGGATACTCATTCGTGAACGCCGCAAAGCGACGCACGAGCCGCACGCGATCCTCGATCGTCGACTCGGCCAGATGCCGGCTCTGCTGCTGCGTCACCCAGCCCGCCAGCATCCCCTCGAACGTCGCCTCCTCAGGATGCAGCGGAGTGACATCCGGATGCAGCACCAAATGCGCAGCGCCAGCCATCTCCACACGCGTCGACTCGTCCACCCGGCACCCTTCACGACACGCGGAAAACAGATGAAGCAATCCTTCATCAGATGAAATCCCGGTCAGTGTAGCCCGCATCCACCCGTCTGTCGAGTACACTGACTATGGCCGAGAGCGTCGACCGCCAGTTCGACGATGTGGCGCCAGCACGCTCATCGCGAGTTCCGCGAATCCTTCATCTGATGAAACAATTTGCGGTTCGACTCATAGCCAAGATGCCAATGATCACAGTGATCAGCAGCGGCCCAGCTGCCACCTCCACTGGGTGACGGGTCGGGGTCGAAGCAGTAAATCGACTCTGTCGGCGTGAGCGCGTCGCGGCGCTGCGAGAAGGATGAGACGAGTCGTCCGCAGGCGTCAAAGGGGCTCCCGTAGCACAGGTCGTTGTCGACCTTGCCGATGTCGACGGCGCGCCCTGCGCCGTGGTTGCTGAGGTTGCCGCTTGAGGTGAAGCGGGAGTGGTCGCATTTGAGCGATGTGACGACGATTCGGTGCTGCGCCGCGATCGTTGCGAGCGCGGTCATGACGCGCGGATCGAGCTGGCCTGTGAGCACGTCGGTGCGTTGGCAGGAGCCTTGCCACGTGATGTTGGGGTGCGCGACGAGTTGCTGCGCGGTTGCGCTGGTGATCGCGGCGCTGGCTTCGCTGCTGGCGCGGTAGACGCTCGCCCAGTGCATGACTTCGGTGTAGTAGGCGCTCGACTGGTTGTAGCGCCAGAGCGCGCTACGCCAGTCATCGGGAGCACCGTTGGCTTTGGTGTAGTTCGCCGCGCCGGGGATCGCGTCGCGGGGGTCGTAGACGTTGCGTTTGCCGTCTTGGTTTCCGTCGATGCCGTAGGCGCCCCAGGTGTCGCCCACGCAGATGCGGCAGCCCGCTGCCTCGCTGACTGCGAACTGCATGGGGCCGGCGCAGCAGCCGTACTCGTTGACGCCGCTTCGAACGCCGGGGAGCTTGGAGCGTCCGTGGTTGGTCTCGACCTTGCCGATGCCGGCGAGCACGTACCAGTCGGTGTCGAAATCGTCGCCGGCTTGCACGTAGAGGGCGTAATAGGTCGGCGGGATGTCTGCGAGTGCCGCGCCGCTCGCAGCAGGATGGAGAGCTGCGGTGCCGGCGATGAGAGCCATCAGGAGTGCGAGCAGGCCGAGCAGCGCGAGTGCGGGGAGCCAGATCTTGATGGTGGCGAGGCGAAGCACGGCGTGGCTTTCGGGCGTGTGGCTCGGGCGGCGACCCCAGTGGATGGGGGTGCTCGTTCGGGGGAGGCGGGGTCGCCGCCGAGCCGTGGTGAATGGGGTTAGCGAAGGACGCGCAGGCGGATCGTCTTGCGAACGACGTTCTTGTTCGCGTCGATACCGACGATGCGGATCGCGATCACGACGTGCTTGGCTCGTGAGGCTTGGATGCGCTTGAGCAGCTTGCCGGTGAGCTTGATGCGCACCACCTTCGACTGCGCCCGCGGCTTGGTCATCAGCACGCGTGTGGCGCGCTGATTGCCGACCGGAAGCACGGTGTAGTTGGACCGCTCGTTCGTCGTGAGGCGCAGCACCAGCTGTCGCGAGCGACGAAGCACGCCAGGCCGCTGACGAACTGCTGGCTTTATCGTTACCTTCGGCGCTACCTTGTCGGCCGTCGTGCCACTTGTGCCCGTCGATCCGTCTCCACCAGTTCCGCTCGTGCCGGTGCCGCCGGTGCCCGTTGTGCCAGTCGTGGCGGTCGACCCGCCGCCGCTACCGTCGCCGCCGTCGATCGTTGGCGGCTTCTGGCAGGCCTCTGCGCTGGGGTATTCGGAGCAGTACGGCGCGCTGCCCTTGGCGTGGTACGTGTACTCGATGAGGATCGGGTCGAGGCCGCTGCCCGGCATCACGAGCGTGAGCGGGCCGGCGACGGCGTGTTCGACGAGGATGTCGACGCTGCCGTCAGCGGCACTGTTCTTGCCAGCGATGGCCGTGGTCGAGCCGGGAGGCAGCAGCTCGAAGCGCTGGCCCGCGAGCGGGCGTCCGTCCTTGACCGCGATCGCGATCAGATGGAACGAGCCGTCCTCGTACACCACGACCGGCCCACTGATGGCGAACAGTCCATTCGGGCTGGGAGCGGTGTAGGTGTCCTGGTTGGCTTCGTGCTCGATCGTGTGGACGCGCTCATTGCCGGCGTTGTCGCGGATCCGCACGACGATCGTGTGCGTGCCGTTCGCGAGACGACCCAGGTTCATCTGGAGCCGGTTCGTGCCGCTGGCTGGCAGCTGCACGCCGTTGACCGAGACGGTCCACGACGAGGTGTTGAGGCCGGAGTGGTCGTCGGCAGCGGTGATGTCGAGGATTGGCTCGTTGCTGCCGTTGGCTGCGGGCTCTGCGACGATCACGGTTGGTCGAACGTCGTCGACGACCACGAACGATCGCTGCACCTGTGCCTGGTTGCCGACGGCGTCGGTCGCGCGGAACATGATCGTGTGCGTGCCGAGCGAGAGGTTGCTCGGCGGCGTATACGACGCCGCGTTCGCGACGTGCGAACCGTCGAGGTATGTCTGCACGCTTGCGAGGCCGCTGTGCGCATCGCTCGTGCTGACCGAGAACCCGGGTCGGTAGCCCTCGCCGGATCCTGCGAACACGCGACCGTCGGTGACGGCTGTGCTGCCGCTCATGATGTTCGACATCGCTGGCTGCGTCGTATCGAACGACACCACGAAGTCGTGATTGGCGCCGTTGCCGCTCTTGTCGACCGCCGACGCGCGCAGCGTGTAATGGCCCGTGGCGAGCGCTCCGATCCCGACGCAGTTGCGGTCGTTCTGGAACACCCCGGTCGTGATGTTCGCCGACGCATAGCTCGGGTTGTCGTACACCGCGCCGTTCGTCAGGTTCTGCAGCGCGGTCGCCTGCAAGCCGGAGCCAGCCTCGCCGAAGCCGTAGCGGATGCATGCGCCGCCTGGGCCTTTCCAGCCGTCGTGGCCGGAGAGGATGTTCAGGCCGGGGTTGTGCGGATCGTGGAGCACGACGGAGAACTCGTTGACGTCGAACCAGTTGGTGGTGGAGGTAGGCGTGGTTGCTGCCGTGGTGTAGATGCCGGTCTGTACGTATGCACCCAATCCGCCCCAGCCGTGGCTGTAGTCGCGCATATCGAGCGGACCAGCAAGCGTGGAGGTGTAGTCGGGGTTCGCGCCGGGCCGCATCGTTCGGAGCGAGAAGTTCGCGTTGGCCGTACGAACTCGCCCGTAGAGGATCCCGCCGTTGCTTGGCTGCCCAGCGGTCAGGTTCGCTGGCACGTCCCAGCGCAAGTAGCAATACGCGCCCGCTGGATAGGCGGCAGGTCGAGCGTCGCAATGGGATCCGTACGTATCGAACGATCCTCCGTTCGTATGCCACGAGAAGCCATTCACGCCTTGGGCGATCTGGCCGGCTGCGGATGTGCCCGTCCACCAGTATGAGCCTGCTGCTGCGCTGGTCGGGAGGGTGAGGGTGCTGCAGATACACGCGATGAGCGCGAGTGATCGGGTGAGGACGTGCCGCATGACTATGCTCCTTCGCACAACGGGTGTTGGGTACGAAGGCTGCGCGCGGCGAACGAGCGGCGAGGCGGCTCCGGGGAGCTGCAGGGGCCAAACTGACCACAGCCGGGTAAGCGACTGACGGTGCCCCGACACATCGAGGCGTGTCAGTCGCTCATGTCAGTCATCGACCGATCTCAGCGATACTTGAGCGCGAATTGCACGTGGCCATGCGGGATAACGCCGCATGGCCACGCACCAACTCGACTTTCGGGGGTCGCGCCTTCAACTGCAGACAACCCAAAGGGTTGTCTGGCGCGATCGCCAACCCGAACGAGCGCTGCCTCACCATAGCGCGCCGAAATCCCAAAACCAGTCCCTATCGGGAACCTCATCGACTGACATCGACGACCGATTTCGGCAATTCCCTGCTGTGGAGCGCATTTCCACGCTATTGTGAGGATTGTACGAAGTGTCAGTCGAATGAAGATGCACCACCGACTGACATATCACGCGTGAGAGGAGACGCATGTCTGGAGCATCACGGTTCGTGTAGCCAACCTCGTCAGGTATGGAGCGCGTAGCGTCCAGCGGGCGAGGGATTCCCGCAGGAGCACAATGATGTGGATGAACGTAACGTGCCTCGTCGGTCGAGCGACCGCCGAACCCAAAGCACGAGAAACCGCCGGAGGAACCAAGTATGCAACCCTCCGGCTCGCAGTACCCCGAGGACGAGGCGAGACGGACTTCTTCACCGTCGAGTTCTGGGGCAAGCTCGCAACCGTCGCGCACGCGCACGTCAGCAAGGGCACGATCCTCACCGTGAGGTGCGAGCTACGACAGCAGACCTGGCAGGCAGCCGGTGAACGACGTGAGCGCCTTGCGCTCGTCGCTCGATCACTCGGCGTCGTGCGAGGCATCATCGACGACATCGCCGACGCCGGCGATGAGAACGACCTACCCGGCGAGCACATCGCCGCGTAAACGGAACCGGTGGCGGTGCGGCAGGCAAGCCCACCGCCAACGTCCATCCCTTCGGGCTATGCGCCTCGAGCGATGCGGCCCTCGTCGAGCAGCTCTCGTGCTCGATCCGCAATCCGTTGCGCTAGTGGGTCGATCTTCTGGGCCGGAAGCTGCGATGACACGTGCGTGACGTCGAACACGTAGCTCACGCCGAAGCGCGGGGCACTTGCCTGTAGCGCCCGCTCCCTGCCGAGCGCAGCTTCGAATGCGAAGGGCTCGGTCATGACCCCCGCGGTGTGGTCTCCGGGAAGCGAGAGCTCCAACGCGTGATCGTCGAACGCAACCACGGCATGCACGCTATCGAAGCCAAGCAGCAGCATCCCTCGCCCAACCTGCTCCCGGAAGTACTCCAACTCACCTGCGCTCGTCGGAAACAGGGCGCCACCCAGCCGTAGCACTGCGCCCCTCGTGTACGCGACTGCGCGCACCGGAACGATCCTCGGATCGCGACCGGTGAGTTCGCGAAGCGCCAGAGCGGCAGCATGGATGCGCACGCTCCACGAAGCGCGACCTGCGATCTCGCGAATTGCAGTGCAGACGGCTTGGCTCGTAACGATGGACGCGGGGTAGCTCATGCGGTGAATGCCTCGATCGTCATGCGTCGCCGCTCGTCATCGGAGAAGGCGTAGTGGCGCCTGGTGGTATCGAGCGAGGCGTGGCCGAGCACATCGGCCACCGCGTCAATCGGAATGCCCTTGTTGAGCAGCTGGGTCGCGAAGCTCCGCCGCAGCGCGTGCGGCGACACAAGGCTTCGGTGCTCATGCTTGCCCCGTTCCAACGGATGCAGGCCAATCTCGCACGCTCGCCGCTTGAGCTGGCGGTAGATTGTCGATCCTTGCACCGGCTTTCCGCGACTCGTGACCAGCACGAAGTCGGTCGAGGGATCCATGCGAGCTGTGCGCAGAGACGAGTTTCTCTCTGCCTCGTGGTCCTGATACACGTGCCACCGGCGCAACTCGGCCATCAGGAGCGGATGGATGTCGATCGTGCGGGATCGGTTGCCCTTGCCCGTCAGGCGTATCGTTCGCCGGTGGAAGTCGATGTCATCCCAGCGAAGCGTGCGAAGCTCGCCTGAGCGTGCGGCCGTGAACACGAGCAGGTAGGTCTGGATGCGCTCGCGTGGCGTGCCGGGAGCATCCAGCAGGCGCCGAATCTCACCGGCCGACAGATGCAGGCCGGGCGTGGTCACGACGCGTGGCGTTCGCACCATCACCGTCGGGTCGCTCGAGACGAGGCCCACCGCGACACAGTACCGGTAGAACGAGCGCAGTGAGGCCAGGTAATTTTTTCGAGTGCTCGGCGACAACGCCGTCCGAGACGAGTCCAGCGTGGCCGTTCGAAGATGCGCCATGAACCGCTGCACGTCTGCGGTGCCTGCGACCAGGAGTACGCCGTGATCGCCCGCGCGACGTCCGGCACCGAGTAGCCAGAGCGTGAACACACGCAGGTGAGTCCAGTACTTGATCTGGGTCGCTGTGCCGACCTCCGCCTGCATCGTGAACTCGACGATCAGGTCGTGGCTGTACGGATCACGATCTTGCAGGACTGGGTCGCGGCGCATCGCACGGCTCCTCAACGAGCGGTTGACGATGGCTGCGCGCGGCGAAGGAGGCGGAAGTCGAGCGATCAATGCAAGCAGGAGCTCACGGACCGCAGCCTACGACTGACATCGGCGCGACTGACACGAACCTTGAGTGTCAGTCGCGCCGATGTCACGCTTCACAACGGGAGGCCGTGGATCGTGTCCCGGCGGCGCTCAGTCGACGAGAACGCGTAGTGCTTGCGCGTCGTGTTCACCGACGCGTGCCCGAGCACGTCCGCGACCGCGTCCAGATGGTGCCCGTCGTTGAGCAGCAGTGTTCCGAACGTGCGGCGCAACGCATGCGGATGCACAGCCGAGACGTTGTCCTTGTCGGCGGTCTTGATACATCGAACGCCAGCTCTCGCCGCGCGCTGCTTCAGCTGCTTGATGATGACGCTGTGCGACAGCTGCCGTCCCCGACTGGTGAGCAGCACGAAGTCGGTGTCCGCGTTCGACTTCGCCGCGCGCACGTGCGCGTTGGCGCAAGCATGCTCCTCCTGCGCGAGCAGCCATCGCCGAAGCTCGACCATCAGGCGCGGATGGATGTCGATCACGCGATGCTTGTAATTCTTGCCGCGCAGGAGCATCGTCTGGTTCTGAAAGTCGATGTCCTGCCAGCGCAGCTGACGAATCTCATGTTCACGCGCACCGGTATACGTGAGCAGGTACACCTGCACCCGCTCGCGCGGCTGGCCGGGAACCTCGAGGATACGCCGAACCTCCTCGGCCGTGAGCACCAGCCCGGGCGTGTGGCGCGCTTTCGGCGACTCCACGGCAAGCACCGGATTCTTCGGAACGAGCTCGACCGACTCCAGGTAGCGGTAGAAGCGGCACAGCGATGAGCGCACGTTCTTGCGAGTAGCCCCTGATGCCGACTGCGCGACACGGTGATGCTTGGCTGCCGCGAAGCGATTGCCGCTGCGCAGGTACGCCATGAACCGCGCGACCTGCCCGGTACGCACCTCCAGTAGATCCATGCAGCCGGTGTGCTCGCACCAGCGAGCGAACTCCAGCAGGTGCGTGCGGTACTTGGTGCACGTCGCATCACCCGCCGTGGACTGCGCGACGAACTCGTCGATTAGCGCCAGGTTCGCACGGCTCGGCGATTCGCTACAGCATCGTGCCGCGGCCTTGTTGTTCGGTCCCATGATCGCTCCTCGCAATCTCGGGACGAAGGAGAACGTTGTGCCGACGCAGTCGACACGCCGGGAGCGGTATCGAAACGCGTTCCCCCGGTGAGCAGCAGGTTTCAGTGGGATCGGAAGGGATCGAACCACGCTACGACGGGAGAGTCCGTCGGTTCGATCCCGTCCAGCTCCACTGGAACGCCTCCGCTTCGCGGGGGCGTTCTGCGTGGAGGCGTGCGCGCTGCGCGCGCTCGCGCGTCGCTTCGCTCGTCGTGGTGATCATGCCGCTGCGCGGCGCGATCACCGCTCCTCGCTCACCGTCGCCTGGACGTGATCGTGCGTCCTCCCGCCGCTCGGAAATGCTCAAGCCTGCGGCTTGGACATTTCGCTCGCTCTGGTCGGGCGTTCGATCCTTGCGGGATCCCCGACGAGCTCATGGTTGCAAAGCATGGGGGTGGATCTCGTCCAGCTCCACTCGAATCGCAAGCGGGATTCAACGGACTCCCGCTTCGCGCCGAGGCGCTCGTCCACTACGGAGTCCCGTTTCACCGAGCCTCGGCCACCATTTCCGCTCGCCACCGCGATGATCTGCAGACAATGCCGCCCCGCCCGTGGATCGTGTGGGCGTACCTCGTGATGTCGCTCGTCGGTATGGCGTATGGCATCGCGTGCTCGATCGCGCGCGAGAGCCATTCGCTACGTGAGGCGTCTCCACGCTGCGGCGCGTCCGCGCCCGGTCGACTCGATGGCGCCGGCATCGCGCAGGCCGTGCAGGACCTTGCGAATGTGCGCGTCGCTCGCCGTCGGGACCGCCAGCCGGATATCGGCGAGTGTGAAGACCGGTACGGCTCGGGCATTGATGAAGCTGGTGATCGCCTCGGCTTTCGCCCCGCGGTGCGTCGAGAGCGTCGCCACGTTGGCTTCGAAGGTGTCGTAGGCGACCAGCAGCACGCCAATGAAGTACTCGAGCCAGGGGATCGGATCGTGCTCGGCGTCGTGCCAGCGGTCGCTGGAGTCGCCCAGCGCCTCGTAGTAGGACTCCTTGGATTCTGCGACGACGCGTTCGAGACTGACGTAGCGCCCGACGCCAGAGCCACCCTTGTACAGGCCGATCAGGGTCAGCAGTCGCGAGACGCGGCCGTTGCCGTCCAGGAACGGATGGATGCAGGTGAAGTCGAGCACCAGAGAGCCCACGACCAGTGCCGGGTGCAGGTCGCGGCTGTCGAGTGCTGCCGCGGTGCGCTCGTGCAGACAGTTCATCGCCTCGGTGGTCTGCCAGGCGGGCACGGGCTGAAAGCGCACGCGGCGCGACCCGTCGGGCAGCACCTCTTCGATGGTGTTGTCGGTCGACTTGAAATTGCCGCCTTCCGCGCCGGTGAACTGGTACATGGCGCGATGCAGTTGCTGCGTGACGCCGGTCGTCAGCGGTATGTGCTCGTGGTTTGCGTGGATCAGGTCGAGCGCGCTGCGATAGCCGGCGATCTCGGCCTCGGATCGGTTCCTTGGCGTCGTTCGATCCTCGACGAGCGCCTTGATGCGCGCCGATGGCGCCACGATCCCCTCGATCGCATTCGACGCCTCGGTGCTCTGGATCCGCGCAACGTCGACGAGTCGCTCGAGCGCTTCGGCCTGCTGCGACCTGAACATCGCCTCGCGCCCGCGGCATTCGTCGAGCCGGGACAGTTGGTTGAGCAGCGACAGCGGCACGGTGCCGGTGGCGATCAGCGAATCGATGGTCGACGTCATGAAATATCCCTCGGAGTGCCTCCAGTATATATTTTCTAGTCGGAGTGGGCATTTCCTGCATCGAGGTTGAAGGGGCTGCAACGCACCGGCATTGATCCAACGTGGAAGGAGCCGGGCAGGATCCCGCTGATGACCAAGTTGAACGACAAATTGCGGGAGTCCCGTCGCTCGGAAATACTCAAGCCTGCGGCTTGGACATTTCGCTCGCTCTGGTCGCGACGGTCACCACGGCTGACCTCGCCGAACCGTTCCGTCGGTTCGCGAACCCCGCCGCACGGGTAGTCGGCGGCATGGCCGAATTCACCTACGGGCCCGTCGACCTGGTCTCCGCTGCCTTCGACGGTGACCGTCCCGATCCGGACGTGCTCGCCGCACTCGCCGAGCTCGTCGAATCCGGGCAGGTTCGCGTGCTCGACCTGCTCGTGGTGCAGCGCGACGACGACGGCGACCTGTCGTTCAGCGACCTCGACACCAGCGACCCGGCCTACGTCGCGTTCGCATCCGTCGAGCTGCTCGCGCAGGGCGTCGTGACGCTCGAGGACGCAGCCGGCCTGGTCACCGATCTCGCACCGTCGTCGGGCGCCGTCGTCGTCGCCCTCGAGCTGACGTGGGCGACCGCCCTTGCGAACCGGCTCGCGGCAACCGGAGGCGTCGTGCTCGAGACCGTTCGCATTCCGGCACCCGTCGTGAATGCGGTGATGGACACGGTGGTCAGCGCATGAGCATCTCCAGGGTCGAGCGCGTCGGGCTCGTCGGGGTCACGGCGATCGCGGCGGTCGGCGCGGATCCCGGGCGACCCGACCCGGCGCTGCTCTCCGGGTCCACGCGTCAGCGCCACGAGGCGCGCGTCGGCCACCAGTACGCAGCCGCGCAGTACGCAGCGCAGCAACGGTTCGTGGGGGAGCAGCGCACGCGATACCCCGACGGCAACATGCCGTCGGTGCGCGCGTACGCGCGCGAGTCGGAACCTGCTGCCCGCGCCGCCGCGACGCCCGCCGCCACGCTCGCGCAGGTGCGCAGCCTCGTGGAGCTGCACGCCAGCTCGACGATCACCGACTCGGAGTTCGCGAAGCTGGTGGCTGGGCTGTTCGATCAGGACGCGTCCGCGGCGCCGCCCCGCTGACGTCCGCCGGTCAGTCGGTCGGCCGCGGCGCCGCCCCGCTGACGTCCGCCGGTCAGTCGGTCGGCCGCGACGCGATCCACATGCCGCGGCCGGCGACGCCCGGTCCGGCATCTTCGAACCGCACGTCGACCAGGCCCGCGCGGTCGAGCGCGGACCGATATCGATCGGCCGTGAACAGCATCAGTCGCAGCTGCTCGTCCAGCCGGGTGATTCCGGCCGGCGACACGTGCGTCCATGCCAGATCGAGGATCGAGCAGTCGCCGTCGCGCCCGGACCGATTCGCACGGACGAGGATCTCGTCCTCGCCGTCGGCAACCTCCACGCCGTGGAAGCCGACCTGCCACTGCTCGGGCGTGAACCACGGCTCCACCACGAGCACGCCGCCCGGCGCAAGGCAGCTCGCCATCGATGCAAACGCCATGTCGAGCTCGTCGCCGTCGCGCACGTGCCCGATCGCGCTGAACGGCGAGACCACCACGTCGAACGGATCGGGCACGCGCAGGTCGCGCATGTCACCCACCCGCGCGTCGAGTCCGAGCCGACGTGCGCGATCGACGTACTGCTCGGTTGCATCCACGCCCATCGTTCGCTCGAACCGCAGCGCGAACTCCACGAGGTGTCGACCGGTGCCGCACCCCACGTCGAGCAGTGACGATGCATCGGGCACGCGCTCCAGCACCAGCTCCGAGACCCGCGCCGCCTCGGCAGCGTAATCCTTCCCCTGTGCCAGGTAGATGGTGTCGTACCAGCTCGCGGAGTGTTCGTATGGGGTGGCGGCCTTCATGCACCGCATCATCTCACCGCTCCCCGGCTGCGTCGGCCACTGGCGTCACCGCGATCGTCCGCGATGCGACCCGCTCGCGCAGCGCGCGGTCATGCGTCGTCAGCACGAGCGTCGACGTCGACTGCTCGAGCGCCGCCGCGAGCGCATCGCGCGACTCCAGGTCCAGATGGTTCGCGGGCTCGTCGAGCAGCAGCAGGTCCGCGCTCGAGGCGAGCAGGCACGCCAGCAGCACCTTGCGGCGCGAGCCCTCGCTCAGCTCGCCGGTGGGACGTTGCAGGTCTCGCCCGCGCACGAGCAGCGAGCCGAGCACGGTCCGCGCCCGCGCACGCGCGGCCACCGGCACGCGCTCCTCGATTACCTCCAGCGCGGTCTGCGCCAGCAGCTGCTCCGGCATTCGCTGCTCGAGCTGTGCGATCGTCGTCGTCGAGCGGTCCAGCACGCCGTCGACCGGTGCGAGCTCGCCAGCGATCGTTCGCAGCATCGTCGTCTTGCCGGCGCCGTTCGGCCCGACGAGCGTGATTCGGTCGCCGCGCGCGATCTCGAGGTCGATCGGTCCACACGCCGCACGCCCGTCGTGGCCGGCCACCAGCCCACGCGCCATGACCAGCAGCCCGCCGCTTCTGCCACGATCCACGCGATCGACCACCTCCACGGCCCCCACCTGTCGCGCCCGCCACGGTCGTTCCACGCGCTGTCGCTCGTCGCGCTCGCGCAGGATCCTCGCGCCGCGTGCGAGCGCGCCGGCCTTGCCGCGGAAGTGCGTCTTCTGGCCGATCGTGTGGCGACCGTCGGTGTAGTCGACCCGCAGCATCGTGCGTGCCCGGGCAGCCCGCTCCGCAGCGGCCCGCTCTGCAGCCGCGCTGCGGCGCTCGCTCGCCACGTACTCGCGGTCCAGCCGGGTCTGCCGCTCATGCTCGGCCGCCTGGAACGCCTCGAGCGGACCGGCTCCCACCCGCACCGACTGCGCATGCCGATCGATCGACGCGATCCGCTCGGGCCACTGCTCGAGCAGCGCTCGATCGTGGCTGGCGACGACGACCGCCGCATCGAGCGAGAGCAGGGATCGCTCCACCCACGCCACCGCGTCGTCGTCGAGATCGTCGGTGGGCTCGTCGAGCAGCACGACGTCGGCATCCGCGATCAGCAACGCCGCGAGCTCGACCCGCTGCCGCTGACCGCCCGACAGCGTCGCGACCGATCGGTCGGCGGTCACGCCCGAGCCCGCGAGCCCGGCGTCGTCGAGGACCCGCGCGAGCTCGGCCTCGAGCTGCCAGCCGTCGAGTTCGCCCCACAGGTCGATCGCCGCCGCGAGCGCGATCGGATCGTGGCTGCCGGGCACCGACGCCGCGCGCAGCGCCCGCAGCGCCGACCGCTCGCGAGGCCGATGCGCGAGCAGCTCGAGCTCGACGGTCACGTCGGGCGTGCGCGGACCGCGATCGGCGAACGCGACGCGGACATCCGCGGCATGGTCGCGTCGACCGTCGAGCAGCGATGCGCGGCCCGCGAGCGCCGCGAGCAGGGTCGACTTGCCGCTGCCGTTCGGGCCGATGATCGCGAGTCGGTCACCGGCGTTGACCGACAGGTCGACGTGGCGCAGGAGTGGAGTGGTGGTCGATGCAGGCGCGATCGCGGCATCGACGAGGCGAAGGACTGACACGAGGTGCCCCCGGAGCTCGGAGGTGGACGGGAAACGTCGGGTGTTCGTGTCAGCTGCGCATGGGAGCGGGCGTGGCCCGCAGTTGCCCACGGTAGCGGCTCGATGACACGCACGCAACCCATGACGAGCTCGCGCGGACGGGGACAGTCGGGCCAATCTCCTGTTGAAGCGGCCCGTCGACGTCGCCGGACGTTCGGGTTCGCCGCCGCTGCGCGACAGGATCGCGCCCGACTGTTTCGACCACCGAACGCACGAGGGACTCACCGCATGACCACGCTCGCCACCCCGGCAACGCCCGCCAAGAACGACGTCGCCGTCCAGGTCAACGCCTGGGCCAAGCCCGTGCCCGTCCAGGGCGGCCACGGCGCCGAGGCCGGCGTGCAGACCCGGGTGGACCTCGGCCCGGTCTCGTTCCAGGACCGCGTCGTGGGCTACGGCCAGCTCACCGAGGATCAGCTGCTCGTGCGCGGCGAGAAGTCTGCCGCGGTCACCGCGGGCCCCGTCGAGGTCGGCGGGCGCGTGCGAAGCACCGCGACCGTGCAGGTCGGCAAGGTCGCCGGCGAGAGCCGCGTCAGCGGCACCGTCGCAGCCGGCCCGGTCGAGCTCGACGCAGCAGCCGAGACGCGCGCGAGCGTCGGCGTGAACGGCGTGCGCGCAGGCGGCAACGCATCCGCATCGGTGGCCGCCGGCCCGGTCGAGCTCGGTGCCAAGGCCTCTGCTGCTGCAGGCGTCGGCCCCACGGGCGTCGACGCGACCGCCACCGTCGGCGGCACGGCCAACGTCGGCTCGGCCGCGATCGGTGGCTCGCTCAGCGGCGCGGCGCACATCACCGGCCACGGCGTGACCCTGCGCGCGGGCACCACCGCCGATGCGAAGCTCGGCGGTCGCTCGATCTCGCTCGCGGCATCCGGCAGCGTCCGCGTCGACGGACACTTCCCGTTCCTGCACGTCGACGGCTCGATCTCGCTCACCACGGCGAAGGCAACCTGAGCCGCGGGGTTTCCCCACGCGCCACCGAGGTATCACCCGTACAGGTGATGCCACGATGACCTCCACCATGCCTGATCGCACCCCCGAACCCCGAAGCAGCCACGGACGCGACTCCAGCCCGATCACCGCCAAGCGGATCCTGCTGGCGATCGCCACGCTCTACCTCGTGGTGTTCTTCCTGAGCAACCGCGACAACGTCGAGGTCTCGTTCGTGTTCTTCAGCGCGACCACCTCGCTCGTGGTGGCACTCGTGCTCGCCGGCGTGCTCGGCGTGATCCTCGGCTGGCTCGTGGGTTCGCTGCGTCGCCGCTCGAGCGACGACTGATGCAGTTCCTGCGCCAATCTCGCTGCAGGCGAGTGGTCTTCGAGCATCGAACGGCATAGGTTCGGTCGAACAGCAGCGACCGGGCCGGCTTCGAACGCGCGCGGTCGTCGTCCACCAAACGGGGAGCCTTCGATGACCACGACCGCAACGAGCGTTCGCGCGAACGCGCGCAAGACCACGAACGGATTCTGGTGGACGAACCTGTCCGCCAGCGATCCGGCGTCCGCCGCAGCGTTCTACTCCGACATCCTCGGCTGGAGCTACGACGAGATGCCGATCGGCGAGAACATGGTGCACCGCAACGCCCGTATCGGTGATGCGACCGTCGCCGGCATCGATCCGCTGATGCCGGGCTCGGACGCGCCCACTGCGTGGACCAACTACGTCTTCGTCGACGACGTCCAGGCCACTTGGCGCGACGCGCTCGCGCTTGGTGCGACCGGCGTGATGGAGCCGATGGACGTGATGGGCGAAGGCCACATGGCGGTGCTGCTCGATCCGCAGGGCGCCGCGTTCGGGATCTGGCAGCCGGGCCGCCACACCGGCGCCGATGCCGTGAACCAGCCCGGCACCTACACCTGGGTCGAGCTCGCGACCACCGACGTCGCCGCGGCTCGCAGCTTCTACGGCGAGCTGTTCGGCTGGACCTGGAGCGAGATGGACGCGGACTTCGGCTACTGGCTCGCCGAGCTCGGCGGTCGATCGTTCGCGGGCGTCTATCCGAAGCTGCCCGAGATGGGCGAGATGCCGAACTTCTGGGCGACCTACTTCGGCGTGGCCGACATCGAGGCGACCGCGTCGGCAGTTCGTGCCGCCGGTGGCACGGTCGTGATGGGGCCGTCCCAGTTGGGTCCGGGCCGCGGCGTTGCAGCGTTCGATCCACAGGGCGCCGCGTTCATGGCGATCCAGATGGACGAGTGGCCGGCCGACTGACCGGCGTCACTCGACGGTGCACGTGAGCGCGTCGCGCGCCGTGTCGACGTGCAGCTGCGCGTGCCCGGCGTACTCATGCATCGTGTCGAGGTCGTTCGACCGCAGCGTCAGCGTCGCCCACCCCACGATCCGCTGCGGATGGCTCGGCAGCTCCGGGAACCGGTTGTTGCTCGCGGAGTAGTCGTCGATCCGTTCGGCGACGTCCTGCCAGCGCTGCTTCGGATCGTCCCAGCTGCCGCCGAGCACGTCGCGATCCGCGCACGATCCGGCGAGCGCGTCGGCGATCCCCGGCTCGCCGCCCATGCCGGGCAGCAGCCCGGTCTTCGTCGCACCGCTGACGGTGTCGTCGCCGTCGCTGTCGCCGTAGTCGGGCCCGTCCGGACCGACCACCAGGTTGCGCGCGGTCTCCGCCGCAGCCTTCGCCACGGCCACGCTGCTCGAGTCGCGCCACGCGTTCACGGCGTCCTGGATCGCCGACAGTCGCTCCGCCACGGGCTGCACCGCGCGCGTGTCGGGAGTCGTCGTGGTGCTGCTGCTCGCAGCGTCGCTCGATGTCGCGTCGTCGCGCCCCGAATCATCACCGCAGCCCGCTGCCGCCAACACGCACGCCGCGACCGCCACCGCGACCGTGCACGAACGAAGCAGCAGGGAACGTCGCGTCACGCGCCGAGACCCTTGAGCGCCTCATATACGAGGAGTGCCGGCCACACGAGCGCCTTGAGCAGGCCGAGCGCGCCATCCCAGAACCCGTCGGCGAAGCGTACGTAGTACACCGCCGCACCGATCAGTCCGAAGCCGTACACCGCGCCACCACCACCGGCCGGCGCGCCACTACTGCTGGGACGCGTCTCCCGCCGTGGCGTGGGGTCGGGGGCGGGATCGTCCGGCGTGGTGGTCGTGGTCATGGGAGATCCTTCCTGTTCGTTCCGTCGGCCGGCGTGCCGGTTTCGTACCCGCTTGGGGGTTTTTCCGCAATTTGATGTGCGAGATCCACCTGTTTGGTGCTGCGTGGATCGGTCAGGGTGGATCGTGCACCGTGGTGCGCAAGCCGCGCCGTGCCCAGGACCGGAGGACACCGTGAGCGACACCACCAGGATCAGCACCGACCAGTCCAGCAACGGGCACGTCGACGACGCGCCCCACTTCTGCTCGGCGTGCGGCCATGCGCTCGCCGACGGTCCGTTCTGCCCCGCATGCGGGCATCCCGTCCCGGACTCGCACCCTGCGGCCGGCACCGCGGAATCCGGCGAGCCGGATTCGGAGAAGACCACCGAGCAGCCGGTCGCCGCCGCATCCACCCACGACGAGCCTGCGAAGGTCGCGGCTGCGGCACCCGCGTCCGCTGCACCCGCGTCCGCTGCCACAACACCTGCGGCCGCAGACGAGGGCATGACGATCCACCTGCGCCACCCGCTCGTGCTCGTCGGGATCGCGCTGGTGCTGCTCGCCGCGATCGGCGCTGGACTCTGGTGGAACTCGAGCCGCAACGACGACAGGTCCAAGCAGGACGCTGCCGCAGCGATCGCGTCCTACCGCAGCGACATCAAGGACGCCTACGAGCCGGTCCGCACCGCGAACATCGCGCTCAGCCGCGAGCTCTCCGACCTGTCGGGCACGAACCGCACCGCGGCAATGAACGCGAACGAGGACGCGCTCGACGCCACCACCGCCGCAATCGGCGCGATCAACGCGCTCGATGCGCCGAAGGGCGCCGGCGACCTCGAGGGCGACGCCAAGGACATCCTCGAGCTCGAGCGCTCCTACCTCGAGCAGGTCATTCGCGTGCTCGAGAGCCCGGGCAGCACCGCCGCCGCCCAGGTGCCGAGCTTCGCAGCGAACCTGACCCGCTCGATCGGCGGGGCCGACAGCACGGTGTTCGGCACCAGCGACCAGGTCGGCGGAGTGAGCGACCTCACCAGGTGGGCACCCGTCGCCGCACGCAAGCTGAAGGCCGCACGCGAGAAGAAGCAGGCAGAGGTCGACGCGCAGTCGCAGCAGGCCGCAGCCACCACGGGTGGTGGCACCACCAACACCGGAAACCCGTTCACGAACGGTCGCGACTGTGGCAGCGGCGTGTACGCCGGGCCGAACACCTCGTGCGAGTTCGCGTTCAACGTTCGCGACGCCTACTGGAGCCAGCCTGGCGCGGTGACCACCGTGCGCGTGTACAGCCCGGTCACCAACAACGTCTACACCATGAACTGCGCACCGAGCGGCTGGGGTGTGACGTGCACCGGCGGCAACAACGCAAGCGTCGCGTTCTGAGCATGCGCCACGTGCGTGGTCACGCGGCCGCGGCGATCGCCATGCTGGCGCTCGTCGTTGCCGGCGGCTGCGCCTCGGGCAGCGATGGCGACGGGGCGACGACGACCCGCGAGACCGCGAAGACCACCGTCCCCGATGCTGCAGTCGGGTCCATCGATGCGGCCGAGGAAACCGCATCGACCGATTCGGCCGATGGCGTCGATACCGATGCGGTGCCGCCCCCGCCGATCCTGACCCGCGCAGCACGAGACCGGCTCGAGGCCACGGTCGAGTCGTTCGACGGGCAAGCCGGCATCGCAATCGCACGCGCACGACCCGACGGCACGACCAGCGTGGTCACGATCGGCGACCTGCAGCGCGCCGTGGCATGGTCGACCATCAAGGTTCCGCTCGCAATGGCCGCGATCGCAGCCGACCCCGGCACGAGCGTCGATGCCGACGTGCGAGCTGCGATCACCCGCTCCGACAACGCTGCCGCAACTCGGCTCTGGCAACGCCTTGGTGCTCCACGCGACGCCGCCGCGAGCGTCGATGCGCAGATGCGACTGCTCGGCGACGAGCGCACGCACACGAGCTCCGACCCCCTGCGTCCGGGGTTCTCGCCGTTCGGGCAGACGAACCTCGCGCTCGCCGACCAGGCACGATCGGCGCTGCTGCTGCACTGCACCGCGCAGGGACGCTCGGTCCTCGAGCTGATGCGACAGATCGACCCGTCGCAGGGGTGGGGGATCGGCAGCACATCGCGCGGTGATGCGTGGAAGGGCGGCTGGGGCCCGGGCACCGAGCCGGGCATCGCCAGCGGCTACCTCACGCGGCAGTTCGGCCTGCTCGACGCCGGTGGCGAATCGATCGGAATCGCGATCGCGGCGGTGCCCGCGAACGGCAGCTTCGCGAGCGGCAGCAGCGAGCTCACCGTGCTCGCGCAGGCCGTCGACGAGGCGATCGGCAGTCGAACCCGCGGAAATGCCGCAGCCGCCTGCGGGCAGTGACGCTCACACCGCCATCCGAGCAGGCGGAAGATTCGACGAGCAGGTCACGACCAGGAGCCCATCGATGCAGCACGCCACGTCCTCGCCGTTCACTCGACTACTCGCCGCCGTCGCATTCGCGGCACTGCTGCTCGTGCTGCTGCCGGCCGGTGCACAGGCGCGAACCCGGTCGGCGACGATCCCGAAGAACGCCACGCCGGGCACGACGCTCAGGATCACGGCAAGCGGCCTGCGCGCCCGTACCGCCACCGTGCTGTATGTCGGACCACGCAGGTCCGAGGGTGAGCTCGTCGCCCGCGGGCGCACGAACGCCGCAGGTCGCGTGACCTTCCGCGTTCGACTGCACACCGCCGCCGCGCCCGGTGCCTACGTCTCCGTCGTGTGCCAGCGCAGCTGCCGCACGAAGTCGAGCAGCGCGTTCACGATCCGTCGCCAGATCACGTTCACGCCCGGGATCGGGGTGCTCGGCGCGAACGTCGCATCATCACGCGCACGGTCGATCGCGGTGTTCGGAACCCCTAACGTCGGTGCCGCCGCCACGAGCAACTACATGTCGTGGCGAGCGGCCGGTTCACAGGTCGACGCCTACCTCACCCGCGGAGTCGCGCGCTCGTGGTCGGTGATGGGCAGGCGCTCCTGCACGACCTTCGGATTCTGCGTCGGCGACCAGGCATCGGAGCTGCAGGCACGGTACGGAAGCGCACTGCGGCAGCACGCCGCGGTCGACGAGAACGCCTGGGTCGTGGTCGGCACCTGGAACGGGATCCGCACCTACACGGCGTTCGTGGTGCGCGACTTCGATGCCACCACCACGGTCAGCCAGGCATGGATCGGTCGCTGCGCCGACGCGACCTACTGCTGACGCGCGTCAGGCGACGCTGCCGTCCTTCGGCAGGATCGGCAGGCCGGCGTCGACCCACGCCTGCATGCCACCGTCGACGCTCGACACGTCGGTGACTCCGGCATCGACCGCGACCTGCGCAGCCTGCGCGCTGCGGTTGCCCGAGCGACAGATGAACACGATCGGGCGGCCGTCGGCCTCGGCCGTGATCTCGTCGAGACTCGATGCGACCGTGTCGAACGGCACCAGCGTGGCGCGCGCCGCGTGCCCGGCGTTCCACTCCTGCTGCGTCCGCACGTCCACGAGCAGGGACGTGCCGGCCTCGATCGAGTCGGCCACGTCCTCGATCGTCACCGTGTCGAAGCCTGCCTGCTGCTGCGCGGCGGAACCGCTTGACGAGCTCGTCCCGTCGTCTCCCGACGAGTCGTTCGACGTTCCGCAGCCGGCGACCGGTAGCGCGATCAGCAGTGAAGCCAGTGCCACGCCGGCTCGGCGCGTCCAGGCGGGTCGATGTCGAGTGAGCATTGGTACCCCGAGTCGGAGACGTGGTCGACGGTAGCGTAGCGGGCCCGCCAGCCTGCGGCGCGCCATGAAACACGCATCCGGCCCGGCCCTTCGGTTTCACCGCAGCCACGAGTGGCAGGCTCCGGATTGACACGCGTCGCTGCACCGGTAGCGTGCGGCAGCAGACCCGATCACAGGAGCCGACGATGAGCGACCAGTCACCGATGCCGATGCCCGAGCCGCAGACCTGGGATGAGCGGGTGTTCCCCGGCCGATTCGCTGGCGAGACCGTGATCGTGACCGGCGCCGGCTCCGGGATCGGGCGTGCCGCCGCGCTGCGGGTCGCCGCGGAGGGCGGTCGCGTGGTCGCCGCCGACGTGAGCGCCGAGCGGCTCGAGCAGCTCGCGGCGGAGGCGCCCGAGGCCGGGTCGATCACCACGGTCGCGGGCGACATCTCCAGCCTCGACGACTGCGCCGCGATCGTGGCTGCGGCCGACGGACGCATCGATGCACTGGCGAACGTCGCCGGGATCATGGACGACTTCACGCCCGCGCACGAGGTCTCCGACGAGGTCTGGGAGCGCGTGCTGCGCGTCAACGTGACCGGGATGATGCAGCTCACCCGCGCCGTGCTGCCGCTGATGCTCGACGCCGGCGCAGGGCGGATCGTGAACGTCGCCTCCGAGGCGTCGTTCCGCGGCTCCGCAGCAGGCGTCGCCTACACCACGTCCAAGCATGCGGTGGTGGGCTTCACCCGCAGCTGCGCGATCATGTACGGCCCCGACGGCATCCGCACCAACGCGGTCGCTCCCGGTGCCACCATCACCAACATCGAGGCGCACTTCGGGTCCGAGCACGCGATGCAGCGCCTCGGCCCGTACATGGCGGTGAACATCGGCCGCCCTGCGCAGGCGACCCAGGTCGGTGCAACGGTCGCGTTCCTGCTCAGCGACGACTCGACCAACGTCAACGGCGTGACCCTCGCGTCCGACAACGGCTGGGTCGCGGTGTAGCTCCACGTTCGCACGGTCGCTGGCGCGGGAGTTATCCCGCCCGCCCGCGCGGGTACTCGCCGGACCTGTGACCGCCGCCTCCGATTCAGCCCCCACGACCAGCTCTGCCGGCAGCGGCAGGATCTGGCTCGTCGCTGCCGCGATCGGCGCCCCGCTCGGCGTGTTCGCGCTGGCGCTGCTCGCAGCCGTGCACGAGCTGACCCACCTCGTCTGGCACTCGGTCCCGCAGTCGCTCGGCCAGCACCACGGGCCGGCGTGGTGGTACGTGCTCGCAGTGCCGATCCTCGGCGGCGCGCTCGCCGCAGCGAGCCTCGTCCGCAGCGGCGCGCCGGCCGAGGGGCACCTGTCGATGCAGCCCGTCTCGCTGCGCGTCCTGCCGCTGCTGCTCACCGGAGCGTTCCTCACGCTCGTGTGCGGCTTCGTGGTGGGTCCGGAAGCACCGATGATCGCAACCGCGGTCGCGCTCGCGGCATTCGCCGGCCGGCTGGGCGGCATCACCCACGAGCCGACGCTGCTCGTCGTGACCGCAGCCGGCGCGTTCACCGTGCTGTCGACACTGCTCGTCTCCCCGATCGTGGCACTCGTGCTGATGATCGAGATCGTCGCAGCGACCGGTGCGGTGCCGTCGCAGCGGCTCGTGCCACTGTTCCTGCCGGGCCTGCTCGCGGCATCGCTCGGCCTGCTCGTGTTCACCGGCATCGCCGGATGGACCGGCGTGACCGCACCCACCTTCGCGCTCCCCGACCTTCCGCGCTACGACTCGATCCGCGCGATCGACGTGCTCTGGTGCATGCCCGTGGCACTCGTCGTGGCGTTCGGTGTGGAGGCCGTGCAGCTTGCCGCCGCTGCGCTCCGCCGGGTCGTTCGCGTTCGACCGGTCGTGGCAACCGCGGCCCTCGGCGCGCTCGTGGGCGCGTGCGGGCTCGGATACCGCGCGCTCGCCGACCGCCCGATCGACGACGTGCTCTTCTCCGGCCAGCAGGCGCTTCCCGAGTACGTCACGATCGCCAGCGCGGGAACGCTCTCGCTCGTGATTGCCTTCAAGGCCGTGGCCTACGCCGCGTCGCTCGCCGCGCGCGTGGAAGGCGGACCGATCTTCCCCGTGCTCGCGCTCGCGGGCGCGACGGGGCTCGCGGCAGCCGACCTGCTGCCCGGAGCGGCGGTTGTGCCGATGGTCGCCGCAGCGATCGCAGCCGGCGCCGCCGCGCTGCAGAAGCTGCCGGTGTTCGGCATGACGTTCGCGCTGCTGCTGATCGGCAGCAGCGCTGCGCTCGAGGCAACGCTCTTCTGCGTGGTGGGTGCGCTGATCGGGGACGTCGTGGCCACCCGGATCGCACCCGGCGTGCGCGCGAAGCGCGGTCCCGCCGCCGAGCAGCAGCCAGCCACTACGTAGGCGCGCCCACAACGCGATCGCGTGGGGTGCGGCACGATTGCGGGTAGAGGCACCCGATCGATCGAAGGGGACGACGACCATGACGAGCCAGACCGAGACCGCGGTCCTTGCCGGTGGCTGCTTCTGGGGCATGCAGGACCTGATCCGCAGGCAGCCCGGCGTGCTCTCCACCCGAGTCGGCTACACCGGCGGTGACGTGCCGAACGCCACCTATCGCAACCACGGCACCCA
>JAGQUL010000057.1 GCA_020438525.1 Thermoleophilia bacterium
CGCCGCCGGGGTTGGCGCGCGGGTGGGCGGAGCGCCCCACGCCGAACGGCTCGAGCAGCATCGGCGGCGACAGGAACGCGCGCGCCGCGTCGAAGCTCGCGGCGGAGTCGATGCCGACCGCCACGTCGATGCGGTGTGGTCCGTGGCACTGCGCGCCGGGCGTGGCAAGGGCGGGCCCGGCGTGGCCGGGGCGGCCGGGGATGTCGTTGCGGCTCAGCCAGCCGACGCTGCGCAGCACCGTGAGCTCGAGCATGCCGGCGTTCGCCTCGTACTCGTGGATGCCGCGGCCGGCGAGCAGCACGCCGCCGGCGCGCACGGCGCCGGAGCAGTGGTCGAGCCCGGGTGGATCCTGCCGCCACGGAGTCGCCGGGACGGGCGGGCGGACGGGGCGCTCGATCACCGCGAAGTGCCCGAGCGCCTGGACGGTGTCGGCCTCCGTGAGCGCGTCGACCGCAGCGCGCAGGCGCAGGCGATGGTCGCTCGCGAGGTTGCTGAACTCCACCACGAGCTGCGCGAGCGGGCTGGCGTGCGACACGCGTACGCGCGTGTGGATGTCGAGCGGAACGGTTGCGGTGTCGCGAGCGTCGCGCGCGTCGGTGAGCGCGCGCGGCACGTCGAGGCGGTGGTGCACGTCGAGCTCGGCGACGCCCGGACCGGCGATCCGCGCCGCCGCCTCCACGACCCTGCCAACGATCGGTGCGTCGCCGGGCAGCGCGCCGAAGTCGTACTCGTCGCCGGTGTCGGCCACGTCGACCCAGTCGAGGCGCACCGCGCGACCGCCCTGCACGATCTCAAGGCGCCCGTCCACGACCTGCGCGGCGAGCTCACCAGCGGCGATGCGCGTGTCGGTGGCGACCAGCTGGTCGTCGTCGCCTCCCTCCGGGGTCGCCTGCACTCGATCGAGCTCCACGAGCACGCCCGGGGCTGCGGGCGCGATCGCCACCGGGCTCCCGTCAGCGCGCTCGGCGATGCCGCCGCGACCTTCAGAGTCGTGCACGACCGCCACGTCGCCCAGGCCGGCCGCGATGCGCAGGTCCTCCACGAGCCCGCGCGCGATCGCGTCGACCCGCAGCGTGCGCGCATGCATCTCCTCGTGCACGGCATCGATCGAGCAGCCGCCGATCGAGTCGTGCGGGTGGTTCTCGAGCACGAGCCGCCACGCATGGCGGAGCATCGGCTGGATGTCGCGCAGCGGGCGTGCGCCGGCGGCCACGGCAGTCGCCATGAGCGGCTCGACGTGACGCTCGAGCAGCAGCTGCAGGCGATCGTTGTGCTGCTTGATCGGCACCCGCGCGGAGAAGATCGACGACAGGATCGGCGCGTGCAGGGAGCCGCGCAGCTCGCCGCGGTAGCGCTCGAGCGCGCCCCCGGACTCCTCGAGGCGGCGCTCGGAGTCGCGCACGGATTCGACGTAGGCGTCGAGCCCGGTGATCGCCACGTCGGCGCCGGGGAGCAGCTCGCCGACGCGATCGACGATGTCGGGCAGGTGCTGCTGCATGGTCTCGTGGTCGCAGCCGGCGGCGAAGAGCATCACGTCGGCGTGGGCACGCTCGGCCAGGTAGGGGGCGAGCGCCGCGATGCGCTCGTAGCCTTCGGGCGCGTCGGCGTCGTTGCCGCGGGCGAGCAGCTCGGCGTTGCAGTAGCCGCTCGTGTACGGGGAGCCCTGCACGAGCGCGAGCACGTCGGTGCCGCTCGGCGACTCCCAGCGGAACTCGTTGCCGACGCGGGCGTGCTCGTCGCCCATGCCGCGCGAGAAGATCACGTTGTCGATCCCGAAGCCGCGCAGGATCGCCGGCAGCTGTGCGACGTGGCCGAACGGGTCGGGGAGGTAGCCAACTGCTACCGGGGTGCCGAAGCGCGAGGCGACGCGACGCCCCTCGAGCAGGTTGCGGACCATCGATTCGCCGCTCACGAGAAACTCGTCGGGCAGCACGTGCCAGGGGCCGACCTCGAGACGGCCGGCGCCGACGAGGCGCCGGATTCGCGGCTCCTCCTCGGGGCGGATCGCGAGGTAGTCCTCGAGCACGATCGTCTGGCCGTCGAGCACGAAGGTCGCGAAGCGAGGGTCGGAATCGAGCACGTGCAGGATCCGGTCGACCACGCCCACGAGCTGCATGCGGAAGCGCTCGAAGCTGCGGTACCACTCACGGTCCCAGTGCGTGTGCGCGTACACGTGGACGCGCCAACGCTCGCTGCCCGGTACGGGCGGGTCCGGGAGCGAGACGGGTTGCAGGTCGATACCGGATTGGGCGAGCAGGGGCGACGACATGCCGGCAATCCTGCGCGCGCGGCCGGACGCGTCCCGATGTGGTGCGCGGCGAGCTTCGGTAGCGATTTGACACCGGCTCGTCGCCACGTCGAGCAAAGCCATTGGTTTTCTTATGGTGTGGGGGTGTTTGCACGATTAGACCTGATTGCTCGATGGGCGTACCATGCCGGCCATGCAGTTGACCACCTCCCCAATCGGTACTGATTCGCTACGCACTGCGGCGCCCGCCTCCTCGGCCGCGACCGGTGCAACCCCCACCCCGCCCGAGCGCTGGGCGCGCTGGTGGACGAGCCCGATCGCGCTGTTCACGTACGGCGAAGGGAGCCGCGTGCCGCTGTGGTCGGAGGCGATCATCCCCGCAGATCGCGGCCTGACCGGCGCGCTGCGCCCGGCCGTGACGTACGCAGGCCGCAACCTCGAGGCCGCGATCGAAGCGGCGCACGTGCTCGCGAAGGCTCCGGTGGAGCTGTCGTTCAGCTACCGCAACGGACGCCTCGGCACCGCCCAGGTGAATCCGGCGATCGCGGTGCTTCGCGATGCGCACGCCGGCGTGTACTGGCTCGCGCCGATGCACACCACGGTCCGTCGACGCGACCAGTGGCTCGACGCTCCGCACACGATCGACGGTGCGGCGTTCACCGGCGCCGACCCGCTGCTCGCCCGCCCGCAGGTGCTCACCGCCACGCGCGACCTGGTCGCCGTGGTGGGTGCGACCGACGTGATCCGCCCCGGCACGTGGGCCGACGCGCCCGACGATTCCAAGCTCGACGACTGAGCCGCGGGCACGCGCGGACAGGGGACGAACGCGGCGTCAGCGCGCGGCGGCGTCGCGCGTGGTTGCGCTCGCGGTGGCGCGCGATGCAGCCGAACCGTCGTCGGCCGCTTCCTGATCCTGGTCCATCACCGTGCGCACGTACGCGCTGCCGCGCTGGCGGTCCCAGCGACGTGCGAGCACCGTGAGCCCGAGCAGCGACGTTGCGACGACGAGCCCGATCCCGCCGGCGAGCGCAGCCACTCCCGTAGCGGATCCGGCGATCGCGAGCAGGCCGAGCGACACGATCGCCAGCAGCAGTCCGGCGAGCGTCGCGGCGCGAAGGTTCATGTCCTTGTGGTGCGAGGCCATGGTGAGCTCGCTGGCTGCATCGGCAGGTCGAGTGGTGCGACTTGAGCCCCGAATCGCGACAAACCCCCACAGGGAGCGAGGTTGCTAGCATTGCCGTGCCCTTCGCGATGCCCCAATCCGACCCTTCAGGAGCCCCCTTTCCGATGGATGCGACCACCGCAGCGCCGCCCGCGCTCGACCAGCTCTGCGTGAACACGATCCGGACGCTGTCGATGGACGGCGTGCAGGCAGCCAACTCCGGCCACCCCGGCACGCCGATGGCGCTTGCCCCGCTCGGCCATCGGCTGTTCACCAGGCACATGAAGCACGACCCGGCGGATCCACGGTGGATCGACCGCGATCGCTTCGTGCTCTCGTGCGGGCACGCGTCGATGCTCATCTACTCGCTGCTGCACCTGTCGGGCTACGAGGTGTCGCTCGACGACCTGAAGAACTTCCGGCAGCTGCACTCCCCCACGGCGGGCCACCCCGAGCGCGGCGAGGTGCCGGGCGTGGAGTTCACCACCGGGCCGCTCGGCCAGGGCGTGTCGAGCGCCGTGGGCATGGCGCTGGCGGAGCGGATGCTTGCGGCACGCTTCAACGTGGACGGCCACGAGGTGATCGACCACCGCACGTGGGTGCTGGCGAGCGACGGCGACCTGATGGAGGGCGTGGCGCAGGAGACCGCATCGCTGGCGGGTCACCTCGGGCTGGGCCGGCTCGTGGTGTTCTGGGACGACAACAGGATCACGATCGACGGCACCACCGAGATCTCGTTCACGGAGGACGTGGCGGCGCGTTACGCGGCGTACGGGTGGCAGGTGCTGCACCTCGACGACGTGGATGACCTGGAGGCGATCGACGCGGTGGTCGCGGAGGCGCTGGCCGACGAGGCGCGCCCCACGCTCGTGGTGACGCGAACGCACATCGGGATCGGCTCGCCGCGGCAGGACACGCCGCAGGCGCACGGCGAACCGCTCGGCGAGGAGAACGTGCGGATCACCAAGCGCAACTACGGCTGGCCCGAGGATGCGCAGTTCCTGGTGCCCGACGAGGTGCGCGACGAGTACACGAAGGTGCGCGAGCGCGGCAGCGAAGCGAGTGCGGCGTGGGACGCGCGGGTGCAGGCATGGAGCGCCGCGCACCCCGAGCTCGCGAAGGAGCTGAAGCGGCGCGCCGACGGGCGACTGCCGGAGGGCTGGGCCGAGGATCTGGTCGCGGCATCGTTCGAGGATGCCGGCGCGGCGGCGACGCGCCAGTCGAGCGGTCAGGCGATCAACCTCGTCGCGCCGAGGATCCCCGAGCTCGTGGGCGGCAGCGCCGACCTGGCCGGATCGAACCTCACGACGATCAAGGACGCGGGCGACGTGAGCGCTGCCGACTACTCGGGGCGCAACCTGCACTTCGGGATCCGCGAGCACGCGATGGGTGCGATCCTCAACGGGCTGCATGCGCATGGCGGCGTGCGGGCGTTCGGTGGCACGTTCCTGATCTTCAGCGACTACATGCGCCCGGCGATCCGGCTGGCGGCGTTGCAGGGGCTGCCGTCGATCTACGTGTTCACGCACGACTCGGTGTACCTGGGCGAGGACGGCCCGACGCACCAGCCGATCGAGCAGCTCGCGAGCCTGCGGGCGATGCCGAACCTGCTGGTCGTGCGACCGGCCGAGGCGAACGAGACGCTCGCCGCGTGGAAGGTCGCGCTCGAGCAGCACGACCGCCCGGTGGCGCTCGCGCTGACGCGGCAGAAGCTCGCGGCGTTCACGTACGGTGGCGACTCGAAGCTGGCAGGTGCGGAGGTCGCGCGCGGCGCGTACGTGCTGCGCGAGGCGACGGGCGGCTCGCCGGAGCTGGTGATCATCGCGACGGGCAGCGAGGTGCACACGGCGCTTGCCGCTGCGGCGCAGCTCGAGGACGACGGCACGCCCACGCGCGTGGTGAGCATGCCGTGCCAGGAGCTGTTCGTCGAGCAGCCGCGCGAGTACCGCGACGAGGTGCTGCCGCCGGCGGTGCGCGCACGCGTTTCCGTGGAGGCCGGCGCGAGCTTCGGCTGGGAGCGCTGGGTCGGCGATGCGGGCGAGGTCGTGGCGATCGACCGGTTCGGCCTGTCGGCGCCGGGCGACCAGGCTGCAGCGGCGCTCGGGATCAGCGTCGACGGCGTGGTCGCGGCGGCGCATCGCACGCTCGCGACCGTGCACGGGGAGGCGTGAGCGGCATGGCGAAGGTCATCGCGATTGGAGCAGACCACGCAGGGTACGCGCTCAAGGACGAGGTCGGCCGGGTGCTGCAGCAGGCCGGCTGGGAGGTGCTCGACCTGGGCACGAACGGGCCCGAGAGCGTCGATTACCCCGACTTTGCGGAAGCGGTCGGAAAGGCCGTGCAGGACGGGCGCGCGTGGCGCGGCGTGGTGGTTTGCGGCTCGGGAGCGGGGGCGTGCATCGCGGCGAACAAGCTGCACGGCATCCGTGCGGTGCTCAGCCACGACACCTACAGCGCACACCAGGCGGTCGAGCACGACGATGCGAACGTGCTCTGCATGGGAGCGCGGATCATCGGGGGCGCACTCGCCGAGGAGATCGTGCTGGCGTTCGTCGGCGCGACGTTCACGGGTGAGGAGCGCCACCAGCGCAGGCTCGACAAGGTGCTTGCGATCGAGGCCCGAGAGCAGGGCACGCCCACCACGACCGAGACCGGACAGGAGCAGCACGCATGACGCAGGCCGATGAGCGACTCGAGCGACTCGCGCAGCTGGGGCAGGCCCCGTGGCTGGACTCGATCAGCCGTGACTGGCTGCGCAGCGGCGAGCTCGACTCGCTGCGCGACCGACTGGCGCTGCGCGGCGTGACGAGCAACCCGTCGATCTTCCAGGCCGCGCTCAAGAGCGACGTGTACGACGACGACGTGCGGCGGCTTGCCGGGGAGGGGCTCGACGATCGACAGGTGTTCCACCGGCTCGCGACCGACGACATTCGCGAGGCGTGCGACTCGTTCGCGCAGGTGCACGAGCAGACCGGCGACGGCTACGTGTCGATCGAGGTCGATCCCGACCTGGCGCACGACACCGACGCGACGGTCACGCAGGCGCGCGAGCTGTGGAAGGTCGTGGGGCGCCCCAACCTGATGGTGAAGATCCCGGCGACCGAGGCAGGGCTGCCTGCGATCGAGCAGGTGATCGCCGACGGCATCAACGTGAACGTCACGCTGCTGTTCGACGTGGGCGTGTACTCGCGCGTTCGCGAGGCGTGGCTGCGCGGACTGGAGCGCCTGCACGCCGATGGCGGCGACGTGGCGAGCGTGGCGAGCGTCGCGTCGTTCTTCGTGAGCCGCGTGGACACGAAGGTCGACGGGCTGCTCGACGCGATGGAGGGCGACGACTGTCGCGAGCTGCGCGGCACGGCCGCCGTCGCGAACGCCGTGGTCGCATGGGCCGATGCGCAGCGGCTGCTCGAGGACGAGCGCTGGGCGCCGCTGGCTGCGGCCGGCGCGCGGGCGCAGCGGCTGCTGTGGGCGAGCACGGGAACGAAGGATCCGTCGTACTCGCCGACCAAGTACGTCGACGAGCTTGTGGTGGCCGACACGGTGAACACGATGCCGCTCGCGACCCTGGAGGCGTTCACGCAGGGCACCGAAGCGGTCGCGGTGACGATCGACGACGAGCGCGTGACTCGTGCGCGACGCGAGCTCGACCGGCTCCACGACTGCGGGATCGACCTGGGCCGCGTGACCGACGAGCTGCGCGACGAGGGAGTCGCTGCGTTCGTGGGCGCGTTCGACGGCCTGCTCGCCGACGTCGCCACCAAGCGCCAGGCCGTCAGCGCCTGACCCACCGCACCGCACGGTCCGCCCGACCTGTGCGTCGTGCCCGACCTGTGCGTCGTGGCGATCGTTTCGCGCAGGTACATGCCCCACCACCCAGGCCGAGTTTCGCATGACATGGTCGGAAACCGACACTCACATGCGAAACTCGCGCCGGGGGGGCGGGGCAGAATGGCCGACGGCGCCCGGAACGGCCGACGGGGCCCGACTCGGCAAAGTCAGGCCCCGTGGCACTGGGTTCGGTACCGGCTGCAGTCCGGTACCCGACCGAGGGTGTCGCCCCTGATCCGGGCGAAGGTGCGGTTGCGGTGGTCGCATCTGGCCTGGGGGGCCCGTGTGCGCGCAACGTGTGCACCGGTGAGAGAGGGTCGCGCCCGGTAGTGCAGGCGGGACGACGTCTCGGTCTGATCTTCCCGACAGGTTGCCCCCCGGGAATGCTTGTTGGTGACGATCAGCCGCGCAGCTGCTGCATGGCGGCGGCGAGCTTCGCGATCGCCGGGTCGTTGACGCTCGTCGGCACCGCGTTGCCCACGATGCCCGCGTAGCTCGGCACGACCAGCCCGCTTGCGGTGACCGCGTCGCCGCGACCGTTCACGCCGAGCGTGATCGGCGCTGCCGCCGACCGTGCCTCGTTGGCGGCACGAACCGTCGCCAGGTCCTCGCCCGGCCGCAGGAACGGATGCTGCGCTGCGATCGCCTCGGCGTTCGCCTGGCCCGCGGCGCGAGCTGCCGACGCCTCGTCCTGGAGCCGCTGGGCGTACTCGGCCGGGCTGCCCGTGAACTTGCGGATGTGCGATCCGGTCTGCGCAGCCGACGCCTCGACCG
>JAGQUL010000377.1:0-232 GCA_020438525.1 Thermoleophilia bacterium
GTGAAGGCGAACGCGTACGGGCACGACGTCGACCGGCTCGCACAGGAGGCCGTCGCCGCCGGCGCCCGCCGCCTGTGCGTCGCCACGCTGAGCGAGGCACGCCAGCTGCGCCAGAACGGCATTCGCGCCTCGATGCTCGTGATGGGTCCACTCGACGAGCCGAGCATCCGCCGCGCGTCCGACCTGCAGGTGTCGTTCGCGGTGCTCGGCACCGACATGCTCGAGTCGATCG
>JAGQUL010000377.1:280-4116 GCA_020438525.1 Thermoleophilia bacterium
GCACCTCAAGGTCGACACCGGCATGGGGCGCTGGGGCGTGCCGCTTGCCGACGCGCGCGACGCGCTCACGCGACTGCTCGCGCTCGAGGGCGTGGAGGTCGAGGGCGTGATGACGCACTTCGCCACCGCCGACCAGCTCGACGACGACGGCTTCTTCGAACTGCAGCTCGAGCGGTTCACGACCTTCGCCGAGCACGCGCGCGACATCGTGCCCGGCATCGTCGTCCACGCCGCCAACAGTGCTGCCACGCTCCGCGACGACCGCTCGCACTTCGATGCGGTGCGCTGCGGAGTCGCCACCTACGGGCTCGACCCGATGCAGGACGACCCGCACCGGCACGGACTGACACCGGTGATGTCGCTGCGCTCGCACGTCGCGCACGTCTCGCGCCTCGACGTCGGCGAGTCGACCGGCTACGGGCGCGCCTGGACAGCCGATGCCCCCACCCTCGTCGCACGAGTGCCGATCGGCTATGCCGACGGCGTCCGTCGAGCGCTGTCCAACCGCGGCACGGTGATCGTGCGCGGGGTCGAGCGTGACGTGCTCGGCACCGTCAGCATGGACCATGTCTCCGTGCTCGTCGACGAGCACGTTCGCGTCGGCGACGTGGTGACCGTGATCGGGCGCGACGGCGACGCATGGATCGGCGCCGAACACCACGCCCGCTGGGCGGACACCATCAACTACGAGGTGACCTGCGGGATCGCCGGTGAACCGCGCCTGCTGCGCGCGCACGTCCAGGACGGGTGAGCCCATGACCGCGCCGCCCGTCACACTCGGTGCGCTCGCCGCGCAGCGCACCAGCCTCGCCGACGTGCTCGGCGACCTCGCACGCGACACCTGGCTCGTCGGCGGAGTCGTGCGCGACGCGATCCTCGAGCGCCCGCTGCTCGACGTCGACCTCGCAACCGCGGCCGACCCCGAGCGCGTCGCCAGGACGATCGCCCGCGCGCTCGGCGGAACCCCGTTCCCGCTGGGCGAACGCGGCGACTCCGACGAGGGGTGCTGGCGCATCGCGCTCGACGCGAACGACGACGATCCCGACGCGCCGCGACAGGTCGACGTCTGCGCGCTGCGCGGCGGCTCGATCCACGCCGATCTCGCCGAGCGCGACTTCACCGCAAACGCGATCGCGGTGCCGCTGCTGGGCGACGACCAGCCGATCGACCCCAACCACGGGCTCGCCGACCTGCGCGACGGCCGGCTTCGGATGGTGTCGGCGGCAGCGTTCGACGACGATCCCTTGCGGATGCTGCGCGCCGCACGCATCGCACACCAGCTCGACTGGGAGATCGACGACGACACCGTCGCCGCGATCCGCGCGCGAGCGACGCGGATGGTCGAGCCTGCGGGCGAGCGCACCTTCCACGAGCTGAAGCTGCTGCTGCTCCACCCCGAGGCGCGCCGCGGCTGGCGCCTGCTCGAACGGCTCGGGCTCGACGCGGTGCTGCTGCCGGAGCTCGACGCGTGTCGCGGCATGCAGCAGAGCAGGTTCCATCACCTCGACGTGCACGACCACACCCTTGCCGTGCTCGACAACTGCGAGGACCTGATCGCCGCCACCGACTTCTGGCTGCCGCTCCCCGCCGAACCGGGACTCGTCGTCGCCCCATGGTCCGAGCAGCAGCGCCTCGTCGTGCTGCTCGCGGCGCTGTGCCACGACCTGGGCAAGCCGGCCACGCACGCGATGCGCCCCGATGGCCGCGTGAGCTTCGTCGGCCACGACGACGTGGGACGCGACATCGTCGACGCGATCGCCGAACGGTGGCGCTGGTCGGGCGCGGTGCGCCGCGACGTGCGCCACCTCGTCGGCACCCACCTCGCGCTCGGGTTCGTGCTGCACGGCGACCGGGGCGCGCGCGATCGCTGGAAGCTGCGCCGCACGCTCGGCACGGTCACTGCCGAGGCGGTGGTGCTGAGCGTCGGCGACCGGCTCGCCACCTCCGGGCTCGACGACCGCCGCCGCTGGGTGCGCGCACACCTGGAGCTCGCGCGCGAGGTGTGGACCGATCACTGGCGCGAGCAGCGCGACGGAGTTCCGGCGCCGCTGCTCGACGGGCGCGAGGTCGCGAGGGCCGCGGGGATCGAGCCGGGCCCACGGCTCGGTGAGCTCGTCGAGCTGCTCGCGCAGGCGCAGGCGGTCGACGGGGTAGACACGGTCGACGCGGCACGCGCGTTCGTGCGCGAGGCCGCTGCGGGCCTCAGCGAAGCCAGATCCCCAGCGCCATCACCGCGCACGTGATCGCGCCGACGAGCAGCGAGTACGACCACTCGCGCATGAACCCGGCCGCTCCGTCGCGCTGCCACATGGCCCAGAGCCAGGCGACGACGAGGATCGCGGCGAGTATGAGCAACGACGTCATGGGGCTGGAACCCGCTTCTCAGGTACCGGAAGATACGGCGGTCGTTCGATGTGCGACCGATCTGACCGGTAGTTTCCAGCCGATGATACCCCTCGTGTCGGTGATCATGAACGCATCCGGAGCCGCCCCGTGATCGGTGGAACCGTCGTCGACGTGCTCGTCGTGGTGGCGGTGCTCGCATTCGCGTGGGGTGCGACGCAGCTCGGGGGCCTCGCATCGCTCGGCCGGCTCTTCGAGTCGATCTGTGCGGTCACCGTCGCGGCGCTGCTGCGTGATCCGGTCGGCAGCCTCGTGCAGGACCTGATCGGGACGAGCGACGACTTCAGCCGACTCGTCGGAATGCTGCTCGTGGGGCTCGGGACCTGGATCGCAGCGAACAGGGTCTACCGGTGGTGGCGCGCACGTCGCGAGGCGATGCGGATGGCGAGCGACGACGACGAGTTCGACGACCTCGAGCTGCTGGTCGACGACGACCCGCTCGACTCCGAGACGATCGCGCGGATCACGGGCCTGATCATGGGCCTCGGGTGGGTGCTGCTGTTCGTGGCGATGCTCGTGCTGCAGCCCGCCGATTCGGTGATCTCGCGATCGGCGGTCTCGTCGCGCGTCGGCGGCATGCAGATCCATCGCCGACACATGCTCGAGTGGATGACCGAGGGCTTCCCGCACTACACGCAGACCTTGCCGAAGGGCAAGCTCGGCGCGGTCGTCGGTGAACGCGACGACCTGCCGATGCGCGAGCCGGTCGACGCCAAGTCGGTCAGCGACGACACCGACGACCTGCTCCGATCGATCAACAAGCTTCGCCGCAACTCCAACGAGCGCGTGCTCGCCTTCAACCCCGACATCGCTGCGGTCGCACGCCGGCACGCGGTATCGCTCGCCAATGCCGAGACGCTCAGCTACTCGAGCCCGAGCGGCGGCGCGCTCGACCAGCGCGTGCTGACCGCGCTCGGCGAGTCGTCCGGCGCGTTCTCGGAGGACGTCGGCGAGGAGGTGCTGTGGGCGCACAACTCCGTCACCGCGATGAACGGCCTGCTCGACAGTTCGCGGGCGCGTTCGCTGCTCAAGGAAGGACGCTGGTCGGAGATCGGGATCGGTGTCGCCAGCGCCGGCTGGTTCAACGGTCGCGTCTACGTGCTGCTGCTCGTCGGCCCGGCGGTGGACTCCTCGAGCACGGACTCGTCGAGCAGTGATTCGTCGAGCAGTGATGCGACGAGCAGCGACTCCGCGAGCGGAACGACCGACGGGTCATCGATCGACGGGTCATCGATCGACGGTTCGTCGAGCGACGGGTCGGGCCCGGTCGACGACGGATCGGCGCTCGCCGACCCGAGCCTCGACGATCCGTGCGTTCCGATCGACATCGACGGCGACGGCATCCCCGACGACGACAGCATCGACCCGTCGCTGTGCGGAACCTCCGCCGACGCCACCTCGACCGACAACTGAAGCGCGAGGGGGCACGGGCC
>JAGQUL010000058.1:0-516 GCA_020438525.1 Thermoleophilia bacterium
TCAGCGTCGGCGCTACCGTGATCGAGTCGCCGGTATGCATGCTCATCGGGTCGAGGTTCTCGATCGAGCACACGACCACCACGTTGTCGGCCACGTCGCGCATCAGCTCGAGCTCGTACTCGGCCCATCCGATCAGCGACTCGTCGATCAGCACCTGGTCGATCGGCGACGCGGCGATCCCCTCGGCAACGACCTGTTCGAACTCCTCGCGGGTGCGCGCGATGCCGCCACCCTCGCCGCCCATCGTGAACCCCGGGCGGATGATCGCGGGCAGTCCGATCACCTCGAGCGCGGCCTGCGCCTCGTCCATCGTGTGCGCGATCGCCGAGCGCGGCACGCGCAGCCCTGCCTCGACCATCGTGCGGTTGAACAGCTCGCGATCCTCGGCTCGCTGGATCGCGTCGTAGTTGGCGCCGATCAGCTCCACGCCGTACTCGTCGAGCGTCCCGTCCTCGACCAGGTCGCGCGCGAGGTTGAGCGCCGTGCCGCCACCGAGCGTGGGCAGCAGCGCGTCGG
>JAGQUL010000058.1:592-16951 GCA_020438525.1 Thermoleophilia bacterium
CGGTCATGATCGTCGCCGGGTTGGAGTTCACGAGCACGACCTCGTAGCCCTCCTCCAGCAGCACCTTGCACGCCTGCGCGCCGGAGTAGTCGAACTCCGCGGCCTGTCCGATCACGATCGGGCCGGAGCCGAGCACGAGGATCTTCGAGATGTCGGTGCGACGGGTCATCCCACGAGCTCCAGGTAGCGGTCGAACAGGTGTAGTGCGTCGTGCGGGCCGGGGCCTGCCTCGGGGTGGTACTGCACCGTGGCGCCGGGCACGTCGCGCAGCACGAGCCCTTCGACCGTGCGGTCGTACAGGTTGACGTGACTCAGCTCGGCCACGCCGAAGTCGGTCTCCCACCGGACCGGCTCGTCGGTATCGATCCGCTCGAGCCCACCGGGACCCCGCACCGCGAATCCGTGGTTCTGGCTCGTGACGTCGATCCGACCCGTTCCGAGGTCCTTCACGGGGTGGTTGGTACCGCGGTGGCCGAACGGCAGCTTGAAGGTCTCCAGGCCGATCGCCCGGCACAGCAGCTGATGGCCCATGCAGATGCCGAACACGGGCACCTTTCCCACCAGCTCGCGAACGGTGGCGACGACATCCTGGAGCGCTGCCGGATCGCCCGGACCGTTGGCGAGGAACACCGCGTCGGGAGCGCCGGCGAGCAGGTCGGCGGCGCTGGTCGTGCAGGGGTGCAGGTCGAGCTGCGCGCCGCGCTCGAGCAGGTTGCGAACGATCGACCCCTTGATGCCCGTGTCGATCGCCGCGATCCGCGGACCCGAGTTGCCGGCGCCGAGCCGTACGACCTCGCTCGGCGTGACCTCGAGCGCGAGGTTGCGCCCGGCCATCGCCGGCTCCGCCGCGATCCGCTCGCGCGCCTGCGATTCGCTCGTGCTGCCCGCGAAGATCCCGCCGCGCATCGAACCTGCATCGCGGATGTGCCGCACCAGCGCCCGGGTGTCGATGCCGCTGATGCCCGGCACCTCGCGAGACTGCAGCCAGCTGACCCAGCCCTGCTCGGCGCCCGGCGCATCGGCGTGGTCCATCGCCTCGCGCATCACCACGCCGCGCACGTGCACATCACCCGACTCCATCGCAGATTCGCGCACGCCGTAGTTGCCGACGTGCGGCGCGGTGAAGACGAGGATCTGTGCGCGGAAGCTCGGGTCGGTGACCGATTCCTGGTAACCACCCATCGCGGTGGTGAACACCACCTCGCCGACCACCTCGCCGCGACCGCCGGCAGCGATGCCGTCGAAGCGGGTTCCGTCCTCGAGCAGCAGGAATGCTGCTCGGTCGTCGTGTCGGGTCATGCGGTTCCTCCGGCTGCAGCGTGCAGCGGTTCGCGATGGACGATCGATCCGGCGGCGATCGTGACGACCACGCGGCCGCGCAGCTCACGTCCGTGCCACGGGCAGTTGCTCGATCGGCTGTGGTAGCCGTTCTCGCCGACGGTCCACGCGCCGTCGAGATCGACGAGCGCGATGTTCGCGGGCTCGTCCACCACAAGCCGTGGTCGGGCGATCCCGAACACGTCGGCACCGGCCGACAGTCCGCGCACCACGAGCTCGAGATCGAGCACGCCCGGCAGCACGAGATCGGTGTAGAGCACCGAGAACGCGCACTCCAGGCCGATGATGCCGAACGGCGCATCCTCGAACGGCAGCTGCTTCTTCGCCGGCGAGTGCGGTGCGTGGTCGGTCGCGATGAAGTCGATCACGCCGCGCCGCAGGCCGTCGATCAGCGCCGCCCGGTCGGTATCGCTGCGCACCGGCGGGTTCATCTTGTAGTTGGGATCAAGCCCGCGCGCAGCCTCGTCGGTGAGCGTCAGGTGGTGAGGGGATACCTCCGCCGTGATCCGCACGCCGCCCTGCCGAGCGTGCTCGATCGCCGCAACCGACTCGGCTGCCGAGACGTGCTGGATGTGGATGTGCCCACCCTCGTGACCGGCGATCAGCGCGTCGCGCGCGACCATCGTCGACTCGGAGATCGACGGGATTCCCGCCACGCCCACCGCGGCGCTCACGGCGCCCTCGTGCATCACGCCGCCGGCGGAGAGCGCCGGGTCCTCCTCGTGCAGCGCGATCGGCAGGCCGTGCAGCTGCTGGAGCTGGAGCGCCCGGCGCAGGACGTTCGCGTCGCGGATCGGCAGGCCGTCGTCGGTGAACCCGGCCGCGCCGGCCGCTGCCAGCATCCCGAACTCGGCCAGCTCGTCGCCGCGCTGGCCGAGCGTGACCGCTGCCAGGAATCCGGTCGGCACCACCGCCTCCGCCCGTGCGCGCGACTGCAGCGCTCGCAGCACCTCGGTGCTGTCGGTGACGGGCTCGGTGTTGGGCTGCGCGAGCACTGCGCAGTACCCGCCGGCGGCGGCCGATGCGGTGCCGGTCGCGATCGTCTCATCGCCCTCGCGCCCGGGCGTGCGCAGGTGCACGTGCGGGTCGACGAACGCCGGCAGCGCGTGCAGGCCGGTCGCCTCGACGACCTGCGTGCCTGCGGGCACATCGAGGCCATCACCGATTGCAGCGATCGTTCCGCCGCGAACGAGCAGGTCGGCGCGCGCATCCACCCCGCTCGCCGGATCGAGCAGCCGGGCGTTGTGCAGCAGCACGTCGGCGGACCGCTCCGCGCGGTGATCGAGCTGGGCGGTCATGCGAGCACCTCCGAATCGATCCCGACGGTGACGTGCTCGAGCACCGCCATGCGCGCGTAGAGCCCGGCGCGGACCTGCTCGAGGATGAGCGACTGGGGCGCATCGACCACGTCGTGCGCGAGCTCCACCCCGCGGTTCACCGGCCCGGGATGCATCACGAGCTGGTCGGGCCGCAGCCGCGTGCTCGTGATCTGGAACTCGCGCGCGTAGTCGCGCAGCGACGGCACGTACGCCCCGCTCATCCGCTCGTGCTGCATCCGCAGCGCGTAGACCACGTCGGCGTCGCCGAGCCGCGCCAGCGACGTCTCGACCCGGCAGCCCATCTGCTCGATGCCGCGCGGCACGAGCGTGGGCGGACCACACACCGTGACCCGACATCCGACGCGCTGCAGCGCCTGGATCCCCGATCGCGCCACGCGCGAGTGGCGAACGTCACCCACGATCCACACCTCGAGCCCGGCGAGCTCCGCGCCAAGCCGCGCCCGCAGCGCGGTCAGGTCGAGCAGCGCCTGCGTGGGGNNGTGGGGTGCTCGTGCGCGCCGTCGCCCGCGTTCACCACAGGCGCGCTCGACCAGCGCGCGGCGTCGCGAACCGCGCCGGCGCGTGGGTGTCGGACCACGATGGCGGCCGGGTCGTATGCGTCGAGCGTCTGGATCGTGTCCTGCAGCGACTCGCCCTTGCCGACCGACGAGTGCTCGGCGGCGACGTGCAGCACGTCGGCACCGAGCCGGCGTGCGGCGAGCTGGAAGCTCGAGCTGGTCCGCGTGGATGCCTCGAAGAACATCGTGATCACCGCGCGACCGGCGAGCGAGTCGAGGCGCAGCGGTCGCCGGGAATCGGAATCGGCCTGCTGCAGCTGCAGCGCGCGATCGAGAAGAATTCGGAAATCGTCAGTGGTGAGCTCGGCGATGGACACCAGGTCCTGCTTCACCGAACCACCCGTGCTGCGTACGTGCTTGAGGTCGTGCTCGACCGCGTCATGGCTGCGTGGGATCTCCTGCCGCGACTGACTTCCACCACGATCCTAGCGGCAGGCTCGGAAGCCGGCCACCCGACCGTTCGTCGTCGGGCCTCCATGCATCGGGTCACGAGTCGCCCGCGAGCACGTCGAGCAGCTCCCCGAGCACATGACGGTCGTTCATCGGGTGGCGCATCGGCCCCTGTGGATGCACGGTGTAGCGGTTGCGGCGCCCGTCGCGAACACGCGAGATGTATCCGTCGCGCTCGAGGTCGGCGATGATCCGCTGCGTCGCCCGCTCGGTGATCCCGACCTGCGCCGCGATGTCGCGCGTTCGCAGGGTCGGCTCGCGGCTGATCGCCAGCATCACATGCCCATGGCTGGTGAGGAAGGTCCAGCTTCGCTGCTCGTCGGAATCCGCCATCCGTCGATCGTATCAGGCGACATGTTTTTTGCGACATTGATTTTGCGACTTATATGTCGTATATTGAGCGGCGTACCCCGACCAAGGAGCCGAGGCATGGCGACGACGATCCCGCACGCAACGACCGACCGGTCCCCCGCCACCGATTCCGCCCGCCATCGCGTGGTCGTGCTCGACGGCGACGGCATCGGTCCCGAGATCATGCGAGCGGCGCGCGCGGTGCTCGCCGCCGTCGAAGCGCCGGTGGAGCTCGTGGATGCCCAGGTCGATCGCTCCACGGGCCTGCCCGAGGCAGCCGTGTTCGACGAGCTCGATGCCGGCGCGGTGCTGCTCAAGGCCCCGATGACCACCCCGATCGGCGCAGGGCACAAGAGCCCGAACGTGACGCTCCGCAAGCTGCTCGAGCTCTACGCGAACGTCCGGCCCTCCCGAACGCTTCCCGGGCTCGCGGCACCATGCGGCCCGGTCGACCTCGTCGTCGTCCGCGAGAACATCGAGGATCTCTACGCCGGCATCGAGCACGCACAGACCGACGACGTGCTGCAGTGCCTGAAGCTCGTCTCGCGCTCGGGCAGCGCCGCGATCTCGAAGCTCGCGTTCGATGTCGCGGAATCGCTCGGCCGCGAACGCGTGACCTGCGTGACCAAGGCGAACATCATGAAGCTCACCGACGGCGTGCTGCTCGATGCGTATCGAGCCGAGGCTGCTCGTCGAGGCGCCGATCCCGACCACGTCCTGGTCGACGCGGCCGCATGCGATCTCGTGCGCGCGCCCGAGCGCTTCGACGTGCTCGTCACCACCAACCTCTACGGCGACATCCTGAGCGATCTCGCCGCCGGGCTCACCGGCGGGCTCGGCATCGCCCCGTCGATGAACGTCGGCAGCCGCTGCGCGATGTTCGAGCCCGTGCACGGAAGCGCGCCCGACATCGCCGGCCGGGACCTCGCGAACCCGACCGCGATGCTGCTCAGCACCGTGCTCATGCTGCGCTACCTCGGCGATCCGGTCGGTGCGGACGCGATCCAGCGCGCGATCGACGACGTGTACCTGGAGGGACGCGTCCGCACTGCCGACGTGGCCGCTCCAGGCGTCGACCCGGTGGGCAGCACGGCATTCGCCTACCACGTCGCCACTCGCGCAGCCGAGCTCTGCGACCGGGACACGGCCGACCAGGGCACGACCTCGATCCCGTCGTTCGCCCGTCGCGCGACCGGTGCTGACGAGCAGGCCGTGACCGACTCGCGCGCTGTCGAGTTCGTCGCCGAGCGACGCGCGATCGGCGTCGACGTGTTCGTGGAATGGGACGGGGACGTCGAAGCGCTCGCGTCGAGCCTGCAGGCTGCTGCCGCGCCCGGACCGCTGCGGCTCTGGTACATCACGAATCGTGGCCTGTGCGTCTGGCCGACCGCCGCGCGGGCCCGCCTCGTCGATCACTTCCGCTGCCGCTTCGTGGTCGATGCTCCCGATGCGTCCGCCGACGAGCGCGACGTGCTCGAACTGCTCGAGCGCGTCGGACGCGACATGCGCTGGATGCACGTCGAGCGCCTCGAGGAGCACGACGGCGAACACGCCTTCACCACCGCCTACGGAGCGCCCGCAGCATGATCCCGCAGACGAAACTTGACCCCCGCACGTCCAGCTCCGGCGTGAACCGGCGACGGATCGAGGCGCTCGTCGACGGCACGACGGTGGTCGAGGGAACCACCACCATGCGCCGCACGGGCGACCACGTCACCGTGCGCCCCGACTACGTACGCGCCGCAATGGTGACGCTCGGTGCCGACGGAACGCTGCTCGTGCGACCACGCGCCGAGCGGGATGCCGACGACGACTCCACGCTCGAGCCGATGCCGCGCTCGATCCGGTTGCGCACGTCGGACTTCTGCGAGCTGTGGCTGGACGGGCGGCTCGTCCACATGACCCGCTGATCCGGTCGCGATGGAACGAGCGGCGCTCGGCACACGCCACGGCAAGCTGCCCGCAATCGCGCCGCAGCTCGAGCCGCTCGGCATCGAGGTCGTGCCCGTCGAGCTCGATACCGACCGCTTCGGCACGTTCAGCGGGACGATTCCCCGCACCGGCACGCAGCTCGAGACCGCCACGGCAAAGGCTCGAGCCTCCGCCGCGGCTGCGGGCCTCGAGCTCGGGCTCGCCAGCGAGGGCGCGTTCGGTCCCGATCCCGTCATCGGCCTCGTCGCCGTGGGCATCGAGCTGGTGGTGCTGCACGATCCGCGACGACGACGGGTCGTGGTCGGTCGCGACGCCACCCACGACACGAACTACGCGCACGCGACGGTTCGCGACCTCGCAGAGGCCCGAACCTTCATCGCGCGCGCCGGCCGGAACGGGCACGGGCACGGGCTGCTCGCGCACGCCGACGATCACGTGATCGAGCTCCAGGACGAGGAGGACGACGTTCGCAGGCTCCTGCTGGATCACCCGCTGCTGCGGCTCGAGACCGACATGCGTGCCCACCGCAACCCGACGCGCATGCGGGCGATCGAGCGTGCAGCACACGATCTTGCGCGCAACCTCCGGCAGCCGTGCCCCTCGTGCGAGCGCACCGGAGTCGCCGACCTCGAGCCGCGTGCGGGGCTGCCCTGCGAGTGCTGCCGGCGCCCCACTGGTCGTGTGGCGTGGATCGACGCGCGATGCAGCTGGTGCGAGGCGCCGTTCACGCTCCCGCCGCGACACGGGCTCGAGTTCGCCAATCCGGGCGAGTGCGCCGGCTGCAACCCCTGAGCAGGCTCGCCCCTACTGCTCGTCCTGGCGACCCGGCAGCCGCGTGGCGCTCAGCAGGCCCAGCAGCACGAACCCCGAGGCGGCGAGCCCGGCGGCGCGAGCGCCCTGCGACAGCCCCTCGCCGGTGGCGGTCGCCACGAGGGTCGTGTCGACCTGTGAGCCGGCGCTCGCCGACGGTCGCTCGCCGATGCTCGACGTGAGCGACTGCGCCAGCTGCTGGCTGACCGGCGCGGGCACGCCGCCGTCGCGCAGCTGCGTGTCGATCGAGCTCTGCGCGCTGACCGCGAAGATCGTTCCGATGATCGCGATTCCGAGCGCCGATCCGAGCTGGCGCGACGTGCTCGACATGCCGCTCGCGGATCCCGAGTTCTCGACCGGCACGTCGCCGAGGATCAGGTTCGTGAGCTGGGCCGTGGCGAAGCCCACGCCCACCCCGTACACGAACAGCATGCACTCGAGGTAGGTGATCGACATGTCGGGTGCGATCCGCAACGCGATCGCCGCGATCGCGATCGTCTCGAGCCCCATCCCGAACATCACCACGTTCTTGCGACCGATCCTCGGCGTGAGCCCGGCCACTGCGCCCGCCGCGACGAACGCACCGCCCGCGAGCGCAAGCAGCGCCACGCCGGTCTGGAGCGCGGAGTACCCGTGCACGACCTGGAACCAGAGGGGCAGGAAGAAGATGAGGCCGAGCTCTCCCAGGCTCACGACCGCGGCGGTGAGGTTGCCCGCCGCGAAGCTCGGGATCCGCAGCAGCGGGAACTCGAGCAGCAGCGGACGCTCCCGGCGCACGTTGCGGCGCTCGTGCAGCGCGAAGCCGAGCAGCAGCACGACCCCGATCGCCGCGATCACCGGCACCGGGCTGAACGACCAGCTGCTCGGCCAGCTCCAGCCGCCGATCGAGAACGGCTGGTTCGACGGGGACCACCAGCCGTACGTCCTGCCGTCGATCGCCGCGAACACGAGCGATGCGATGCCGAGCGCGAACAGCAGCGTGCCCACGACGTCGAAGCGGCTCGGCGCACCTGGGTCGCGCGACTCCTTCACGTTGCGCAGCACGAGCCAGATCGCCACGATCGCCACGGGCACGTTCACGTAGAAGCCCCAGCGCCAGCTGAGCGCGGTGATCGCCCAGCCGCCGATCAGCGGGCCGATCGCCACGATCCCGCCGATCACCGAGCCGTACACCGCGAACGCGATCGCCCGATCCTTGCCGCGGAACGTGGCGTTCACGAGCGAGAGCGTGGTGGGCAGGATGATCGCGCCGCCGAGGCCCTGGATGAAGCGCGCACCGAGCAGCATCGCGGTGGACTGTGCGAGTCCTGCGAGCACGCTCCCGACCAGGAACACGGCGATGCCGGCCACGAACGCCCGGCGACGACCGACCCGGTCTGCGGTCCGGCCGGCGGTCACGAGCAGCGACGCCAGCATCAGCGCATAGATGGTGTTCGCCCACTGCGCGCCGGCGACCGTGAGGCCGAGATCGGCGACGATCGACGGGATCGCGACGTTGAGGATCGTCGAGTCGGCGATGATCAGCGACACGCCGAGCGTCAGGCCGACCAGCCCGAGCCACGGCGCCCGCTTCGATCGGGTTGTGGAGTCGTCCATGCGCCGAGCATGCGCTGATGGCCGACCGGCGCTCAGCCGGGCTCGATCATCAGCCGGGCTCGATCATCAGCCGCACCCGACCGACGATCGGGATCTCCGACTCGACCACGCCCGTGCCGTCGCCCTCGAGCACGAGGTGCGTGTCGGCGAGCGCCCCGTCGAGGTCGCGGATCCGCAGCTCGGCGGGCTCGTCCGTGACGATCTCCCCACGCGAGCGAATCGTGTCGAACGCGCTGCCGCTCGCAACCACGTCGACCTCGTCGCCCCGGCGCTCCATGCGCAGGCGCACCTCGACGTTGAACCCGAACTTGCCGACGTCCACCACGAGCTCCGTCGCGCTGCTCGTGAGCTCCTCCACGACGAGCGAGCCGGTCACGCCGAACACGCCCGCCTTCGATCCACGAACGACCTTGAACCGGTCGCCCGACTCGATCTCCCCGATGCTGCTGCGACGTGCCATCGTGCGCCAGCTACCCGTGCGTGCGCGCAGCGAACCTCGGCTGCGAAACAGGGCTTGCCAATTCCGCGATTCCGTTGCACCGTGGACGGTGGACGGAGGCATGTCGTGCCCTAGGCGCGACTGCCGATGCGAGCAGCGCCCCCCCGATGGACGTCAGGGAACAAGCGCCGCCCGCTCGTACGGGGGGACAGACGACATGCAGGTCACTGCAACGAATTCAGCTTCGGCTGCCATGACGAACGCTGCCGCGCAGCCCACCGCTCCCACGACGGGCGGCGGCTACACCGCATCCGCGACTGCAGGCGTGGACCTGATGCAGCTCCAGTCGACGCTGCAGGCGCTCGTGCAGGCGCTGCAGGCGCTCGTCGAGATGCTCCAGGGCCAGGTTGCCGGCGGCGGCGCGGTTGCCGGCGGCGGCGGGATCGTGCAGCAGGGCGGCGGCACGCAGCTCTACAGCGCCGATCCGATGCAGGGCCACGACATGTCGGCGCACGGCGCGCACCTGCTGCCGAACCCGCCGGCGCGCAACGACCCGCGCTTCCTCAAGGGCACGACCGGTCCGACGGTGAAGGACGGCAAGGCGCCCACCATCAAGATTCCGGACGGCGAGGGCTTCCACGGCGCGAAGGGCCGCAAGCAGAACGCCGACGACAAGAAGAAGAACAACTACTCGGTCACCGACGCGAACTTCTCCAACCAGCTCGGGCTGCTTCCGCGCAATCCCGACAACGGCAAGGAGATGACGTACGTACAGCACATCCAGACGTACGCCGCTGCCAACTACCTCGAGGCGTACGCGCCGCAGGTCTACCAGAAGCTCGTCACCGCGCAGAACGAGGGTCGCGGCACGATCCTCGGCGGCGCCGCGCACATCATGGGCCTGGTCAAGACGAGCGATCCGTCCGAGTCGGGGCTGAGCGCGGCCGACCTGCAGACGGTTCCGTCGAAGATCCCGGGCACGCCGATGGACGCCAAGCAGTACATCGCGAGCGGCAAGGACATCACCGGGCAGGACTGGGCACGCATGCACCATGCCGGCTCGCAGTTCCGCGTGATGAGCGGGCTCATCAACGCCGGCCTGGACTGGAAGGACGCGATGATCCTGTCGGGCGACGACGGGATCTCGGGGTCCGGTCGCCTCAACGGCGTGAACAACCAGGACAACAAGGGCGGGATGAACAAGGGCGAGCGCGAGATCTGGTCCTACGGCGCGCAGCTGCAGCAGCGGACCGGCATCCCGATCATCCAGATCATGATGGGTGGCCACAACCACCTCGGCGGCGACGAGAGCGCGCTCACGAATCCGAAGATCAACAAGATCATCGGCTTCGACAAGAAGGACCGCAGCGCGAGCCCGGAACGTGCCGCAGCGATCTACCAGACGCTGCTCAACGGCAAGGTCGGCGACTCCAAGCTCGCCCACGCCAAGGGCACGAAGGCCGACAACAAGCACCTGCTCAAGTACGCGAAGGGCGGCCTGCAGCCGCGCGAGGCGACGTACTTCTCCACGCCCACGAACATGGCGACGACGACGCCGCAGGTGCAGACGTCGACGTCCATGCCGATGACCACGACCAAGACGTCGTAGTCGAGCGGGTTCGATCTGCCGGTTGCGGAATTGCCGCACGCAGGCACGGGTATCGACGGAGGCGTTTCCACGGTCCGTGGGCGATGGTGCGAGCACGAAGACTCGCCCATACCGGCCCAAGGAGCCCGCATGTCCTCCATCGCAGCGAAGCGAAAGCTGCTCGTGTCAGATGTCATGACGCCCGATCCCGTCACCGTGCCGTCAGGTGCGAGCATCCGGGAGGCGGCCGCGATCATGCGCGACCGCAACATCGGCGACCTGCTCGTCGTGGACACCGACGTGCTGCAGGGCATCGTCACCGACCGCGACATCGTGGTACGTGCGGTGGCGGTCGGCCGCGATCCGGAGCACATCACCGTCGGTGAGGTCGCATCCCATTCACCGGTATCGCTGCGTGCAGACCAGCACGCGATGGAGGCGGTCGACAAGATGCGCAAGCACTCGGTGCACCGGCTGCCGGTGCTCGAGAACGGGCGACCGATCGGCATCGTCTCGATCGGCGACCTCGCGCTGCGACTCGAGGAACGCGGCGTGCTCGCTGCAGTGTTCGCCGGCCAGCACGCCGACGACGAGTAGCCGCGCCGCCCAGACGTCACGCCGGACGCGTCACACGTCGACGGGCGAACCCGCGAGCCAGGTTCGCACGAGGCGCCCACGCACGCGCATGTCCTCGTACGGCGTGCGTGGCCAGCGCCAGCCAGCGTCCGAGCCGTGGATCGTCCATGCTGCGTCGGGGTCGACCTCGACCAGGTCGGCGCGCATGCCGGCAGCGATCGCTCCCCGGTCTCGCTGCAGACCCGCGATCCGTGCAGGCTCCAGCGAGAGCTGTCGGGCCAGGCGCAGCAGCAGCTCGTCGCCCGCGATGCCACGCTCGCGCAGCCCGGTGGCGAGCAGCGGCAGCTGCAGGCCGAGCGAGGAGATCCCGCCCCACGCGTCGTGGATCGAGCCGGTGTCGATCGCCTTGGTGTCGGGTGGTGCCGGCGAGTGGTCCGACACGATCGCGGGCTCGCGCTCGAGCACCACGCGCCAGAGCGCGTCGACCTCGCCCCGCGTGCGCAGCGGCGGCGCGCACTTCGCGCTCGTGTCGCCGTCGGCGACGTCGTCGCCGCAGAGCATCAGGTAGTGCGGGCACGTCTCCCAGCTGACGAGCTCGCTCGCGTCGATGATCGGCACGCTGCCGGCGCTCGACACGTGCACCACGTGCACGCGGCAGCCGGTCTGCTCGGCGAGCCGCACGAGCAGCGTCACCGCGTCGTGCTCCATGCTCGCGGGACGAGTCGCAGCCCAGGCCGCGTGCGAGGCGTGCGATCCCGACCACGCGATCGGTCGATCGGGCAGGAGCTCCGCGTGTGCGAGCAGCGGCAGGTCGAGCCGTGCGAGCACCGGCATCAGCCGTTCGAGGTCGGCGCGACCGACGTGCTCGAACTCGTCGATCCCGCTCGGCGCGAGGAAGCACTTGAAGCCGCGAACGCCACCTGCGGCGAGCTGCTCCAGGTCGTGCTCGGTCGACTGCGGCACGAGCCCGCCCCAGTACTGCGCGTCGACGACGCAGGCGGCCTCGGCGGCGGCACGCTTGGCATCGAGTGCACGGGCGGTCGTCGTCACGGGGCTCGAGTTGAGCGGCATGTCGACGATGCTGGTCACGCCCCCGCGCGCGGCCGCACGGCTCGCGGTGGCCCAGCCTTCCCACTCGGTGCGTCCCGGCTCGTTGACGTGCACGTGCGAGTCGACGAGACCCGGCAGCAGCGCGCCCTCGACGAGCTCGACCTGAAGGTCGTCGGGTGCAGCGGCGGGATCGAGCACCGCCTCGATCGATGTTCCGTCCACGACGACGACCGCGTCGCGGATGCCGTGGGGCAGCACGGTGCGCCGCGACCTGAGCGCGTGGCGGGTCACTTGGCGACCGCCGCATCGGCGAGCACGCGGTTGCGCTCCGGCAGGTCGCCGGCCGCAAGCGCATCGACGTTCGCGCGGGTGGTCGCCGCGATCTGGGTGATCGCCTCGCGGGTGAAGAACGCCTGGTGGGAGGTGATCAGCACGTTCGGGAACGAGGTGAGGCGCGCGAGCACGTCGTCGTGCAGCACGCGCGACGAGACGTCCTCGAAGAACACGTCGCCCTCCTCCTCGTACACGTCCAGGGCCACGCCGCCGAGACGCTCCGCCTTGATCCCGTCGATCAGCGCGGGCGCGTCGACCACCGCACCGCGGCTGGTGTTGATCAGGATCGCGCCGGGGCGCATGCGTTCGATGGCGTCGGCGTCGACGAGGTGGTACGTCTCGGGCGTGAGCGGACAGTGCAGCGTGATCACGTCGCTGGAGGCGAGCAGCTCGTCGATCGGCACGTAGTCGATGCCGGGCTCGGCGGCGAGCTCGGCGTCCGGGAACGGGTCGCTGGCAAGCACGCTGCAGCCGAACCCCCGGAAGATCCTGGCGACGACGCGCCCGATCTCGCCGGTGCCGACCACGCCGACGGTGCAGCCGTGCAGCTCGCGTCCCAGCAGGCCGTCGAGCGCGAAGTTGCCGTCGCGCGTTCGGGTGTAGGCACGGTGCACGCGACGCATGATCGCGAGCGTGAGCGCGACCGCATGCTCGGCGACCGAGTGCGGCGAGTATGCAGGCACGCGCAGCACCGGCACGTCGAGCCGTTCGGCGGCCGCGAGGTCGACGTTGTTGAAGCCGGCGCAGCGCAGCACGATCGCGCGCACGCCGCTGCGGTGCAGCGCGTCGAGCGCCGCGGCGTCTGCGTGGTCGTTCACGAACAGGCACGCGACATCGTGCCCGTCGGCGAGCGGCGCGGTGGCCGCGTCGAGGTGCGTCTCGACGAAGGTGAGCTGATGCGGCCTGTCGGCGAAGGCCTCGCCCAGGTAGGTGCGGTCCCACTGCTTGCTGCTGAACACGATCACGCGCATGACGAGCGAGATTATCGGTCCGGGCATCCTCCGGGCGCGATCGGGGTAGGAACCAGCCATGAACCATCCCCTGTACGTGCTGCTGCCCGCCGATGTCGACTGGACGCCCGTTGCGGGCACGACCGCGCAGGCGCCGCGGCCGATCCGCTGGTACCTGCGCCAGCACATGCCCGACGCGACGCAGCAGGTAGCGGTGCTGGTCGAGGGGGACTCTTCTTCCACGCACGCGGTGCGAGCGGCGCAGGTGCTCGAGCGCGCGACCGCGCTCGGCGGCGTGGTGGTGGATGCGCAGACGCAGCTGCTGCTCGACGTCGAGCAGCTCGCGCAGCGCACCTGACCGCTTGGCCGACTCGCGTCGGCGTCAGCCCGCGACGCGGTCGTCGTCGCCCTCGCTCACGGCGATCGCGAGCCCGAACTCGGGCACGTCACTGATCTTCGCGTTGCGCGTGAACAGGCGCTCGCGGTTCATCAGGTACAGCTCGGGGATGATCTCCGCGATCAGCTCGCCGCCCGCGTAGATGCGCACGACCGAGCTCTGCGACACGACGATCGCCACCGCACCCGTCTGCGCGGTGATCGAGCTGCCGGCCGCGTGGCGCGTGCCCAGCCCGAGCCCGAACGAGTGCGACTCGAGCTCCACGTTCACGTAGCGTGCTGCCGAGCGGAAGTAGCCCTCGGAGTCGACGACGAAGCCGCCGTCGAGCTGCGCGAGCTCCTTGATCGTCTCGCGAAGGTCCGCGCGCGAGACGTGCAGCAGCTCGCGGTCGTGCCCCTGCAGCGGATCGAGCAGCAGCGGCCGGGACCGCTCCAGCACCGACTCGTGGTCGCCGAACACGAACAGCGTGCCGACCTTGCGGCCTTCGCGACCCTCGCGGGCGAGCTCGACCGCGAGCTCGATCAGCTCCTCGAGCACCTGCCGCTTCTGCGCGGTGCACTGCACGCGATCGCAGACGGGACCGAACAGGCGCTCCATCATCGCGGCGCGCTGTGTCGGATCCTGTGGCAGCGAGAGGTCGTGTCCCATGCCCCGCAGCGTAGCAGCGCCGCAGCACGTGGCCGGCGCGCCGGATCGGGCAGTATGCAGCCATGACTGCTGCAGCCGAACCCGCTGTCGTCGAGCTCGTCGCCGAGTTCGACGGCGGCATCACGTGGACCCTCGCCGGCGATTCGATGCTCGAGTGCCGGGCGCACGCGCTCGTCGACGGGAGCGGCGGCGTCTGGCTCGTCGATCCGCTCGATGCCGACGGCCTCGACGAGCTGCTGGCGCCGCTCGGAACGGTACGGGGCGTGATCGTGCTGCTCGACCGGCACCTGCGTCAGGCACCGGCGGTCGCGGAGCGGTTCGGCGTGCCGCTCCACGTGCCGCCCGGGAAGTGGCGCAGCGGGCATCCGCGCCCGGCAGGTTCGATCCTGCTCGACGACGATGCCGCCGGTGCGGGCGATGCGCCGCCGTTCCGGTTCGCGCCGCTCGTGGCGCGCGACGGGCAGTGGCTCGAGTGGATCCTGTGGTGGAGCGAGCGACGCGTGCTCGTGGTGCCGGAGGTGCTCGGCACGCCGTCGTACTACGCCCCGCGAACCGGTCCTGCCGGGCTGCACCCCGCGCTGCGGCTGATGGGCGCGCCCGACTCGCTCGGCCCGGCCCACGGGGCGCTGCGCGACGACATCGCCGCGGCGCCGGTGAAGATCCTCGTCGGGCACGGCGACATTTCCGGCACGCACGACGTGGAGCACCTCGAGCAGCCGCTGCAGCATCCCCGTCTCGGACTGCCGGGGCTCGCTGCGAGGATGCCGATGATCGCGATGCGCTTCGGCCGTGCACGACGCAACGGCGCGCGCAGCGGCTGCTGAGCGATCAGCCCTCCGGCTCCACCGCCATGCGCAGCAGGCCGGGGAGCCCACCGACCGCGTCGTCGACCAGCGTGAGCAGGTCGGTCTCGAGCTTCCAGCTGCCGTCGTCCTGTCGCGCGACGAGCGCGTTCAGGTTGATCTCGTAGCGGCGCATCTCGTCGCGGTCGAGGCGCTCGTCTGCCGCGGTGCGCACCTCCTCCGCGTCGTGGTCCCACCAGTCGCCGGCGTTCACGCTCATGTACGCCACCATCATCCCGTCGGGACGCGGCAGCTGGATCGTCACCGCGAGGTGGGCGACGCTCGCGTCGCGGTCCATCGCGAGCAGCTGCGCAGACGCGTCGTGCCATGCCTGCGCGTACATCGACCAGCGTGCATCGAACGCCGCGTCGCCGCCATGGCGCTCGACCACGTCGCTCGCAAAGCACCCGGCCGGATGCTCGCCGGGGCGCGGCGGCTCGAAGTCACCGGACGTCCGGCGCAGCGTCGCGGCCAGCCGCTCGATCTCGTCACGGGCCGCGGCGACCGGCTCGGGGGCGTTCTCGTCCATCGTCGCGCGCGCGATCATCGACACGTGTGCGTCGCGAGTCCTGGTCGCGCCATGCAGTGCGCGATACAGGTCTGCCTGCGTGGCGGTGACGAGCTCGGGCAGCGTGCCGCCGAGGTTCGCGCTGCGGATCGTGATGATCGCGTGGGCGTGCTGCGTCGTGGCTACGAACGCGTCGTGGCGACGGATGATCGTTCCGGGGACGTCCACCCCGTCGATCCGGATCGTGCAGTCGTCGAGCTCGGCCTCGAGCTCGATCGCGTGCTCGCGCTGGCGCCGGAACCAGAGCTCGGCCTCGCGCGGCGTGGCGGGTGACTGCTCCTCGTCGAGATGGCCTGTCATGCCGAGCAGCCACGTGCCGCGCGGTGCGGGGTCGCTGCGGGCGTGGTCCTCGAGTGCTTCCTCCAGGCCCTCGACGTGTTCACCGACGCGGGTCTCGACCTCGAGGCGCGGCATCGTGCGTGGGTCCTCGTGCCTGTCGTCGCCCGGCTCGAGCCATGCCGGCGCGTCGAACCACTCGAGCGTCGCGGCGACGACGTGCCCGTCGCCGAGCATCGATTCCTCGACCTCGAGCGAGAGCGGCTCGTCGGGCTGGTCGACCGGCGCGAACACCGGCCACGGCGGGTCGTCGGCGAA
>JAGQUL010000058.1:17071-18578 GCA_020438525.1 Thermoleophilia bacterium
TCCTCGAGCAGCGCCTGCGGGTCGGTGAGGCAGACGAGTCGGTTCGCGTCGTCGACGCCCACGAGCAGCCCCTGCACCTCGAGCCAGCGCGCCGGCTCGCCGGATGCGAAGCGCACCTCGACGATCGCGTCGTCGGAGTCGCGGCGCACGAACGCCTCGACCGCGCACGGCCAGCGCAGCAGCACGTCCACGCCGTCGTCGTGCACCTCGGCGTCGGGCGGCTCCTCGATCGGCAGCCCCTCGTGCACGAGCAGCGCATCGATCTGCGCGAGCACGCCGTCGGCGCGCAGCACCACGTGCGAGTCGCCATAGGTGATGAAGGCGTCGAGCGGCGCATAGTCGAGCTCGTCGAGGTCTGCGAGCTCGGCGCCGGAGCGCGAGTCGGCGTCCGCGTCCACGTCGGCGTCGAACTCCTCGCCGTCGAGACCGACCGACACGTGCAGGCCCTGGTAGACGATCGCGCGGGTGCCGGGCGCGATCCGGATCGCGTGGTCCTGCTGCTGGTCGGTGATCGCCGCCACCTCCACCACCAGCTGCGCGAGCACGCCCAGCTCGTCGAGCCCCACGACCATGCCCGGCTCGCCGACGCGATGCCAGGTCGCCGCGTCGCGCCCGTCGACGATCAGGCGGACCTGCGTGGATCCGTCTGCACGAAGGTTCCATGCGGTCGACGCGGAGTCGGTGAGGCAGAACGGAACGCGGAGCTCCCGGGCAGCCTCCACCTGAAGCGATTCCAGGTCGAGCACGCCGGGCTGGTCATCGTCGTCCATGCCCTGGGCGAGCTGGATGCCGACGATCGACGAGGTGCGCTGGTCGAGCTCCACGAGCAGCTCGTCGCCGAGCGACCAGTCGTGGATCGCGATGCCGGACTCGTCGTCGAGCGGATCCTCGGGTGCGTCGATGTGCACGGTCAGCTCGTCGTCGTCGATCGTGATCGACTCGATCGGCCCGCGCAGCCATGCCCGCACCAGCGGAAGGTCGTCCAGTCCTGCCATGGGAGTGGGCCTACCCGATGTGGCGGGTTCGACGCGCATGCGCGTGCGCGCGAGGATCAGCCAAGCAGCACCACGAGCAGCACCACGACCGCGATCACGAGCAGCGCGATCGCGAGCAGGGCGGGCAGCACGCTGCCGGGCACCTCGTTGCTGCGGTCGGGCACGGCGAGGCTGCGCACCTCGCGGTTGGCGGGAAGTCGCGCGCCGGTCGCGCCCTCGACCATCTCGACCTGCTGCTCCTCGTGGGTGCCGACGCCGGACACGCCCACGACGGGTCGCTCCGCAGGGGGCGTCGCCGCGTCGGTGGTGGGCGACGACGGTTCGGAGTTGCTCGTGCTGCGCTCGTCTTCCATGCGAGTCGGTTACCCGGCCAGCGCGATGCGACACGTCGACGTGCACGCTCGTGCACTCTCGCCCCGACCGGTGCCGGCCAGCCCTTACGAATCGTTGACGAATCGCGTACGTGCGGCACGTCACGCAGCACGGGCCGCGTGCGATGCACCGCTCGCAAC
>JAGQUL010000378.1 GCA_020438525.1 Thermoleophilia bacterium
GCTGCTGCCTGTGCTGCCTCGGGCGTGGGCGTGGCCATTGCGGCGTCGTCGGCGCGCTCGGTCGCAGCGATCGCGTCTCGTCGCTCGCGCCACGCACCGGCGACTGCGGCCTGCAGCCGGTCGGCGAGCGGTGCCGGCATCGGCTCGACCGCATCGGCGATGGCGGTCGCGCCCTCGCGGGCGGCGGCAACGAAGCCGGCACACGCCGCGCAGCGCGCGAGGTGCCGCTCGACGAGCTGCGAGTCGGCGGGCTCGAGCAGGCCGCTCGCGTAGTCGAACAGCCGGTCGTCGGCGGGGTGTCGGGTCACGTCATCCATCCTGCACCTGCTTGGACGTGGCGCCGTGCCCGCGGGTTCCCAGCTCGCGTGCGAGCGCGGCGCGCCCGCGAAAGACGCGGCTCTTGATCGTGCCCGGCGCCACGCCGAGCGCCGCAGCTGCCTCCTCCGCGCCGATTCCCGCCACGTCGACGAGCAGCACCGCGTCGCGGAACGCCGGGTCGAGCGCGGCGATCGCGGCGAGCAGGTCGGAGCGCTGGATCCCGGCAGCCTGCGCATCGCCGCCGCGCGCCTCGATGGCAGCCACGGTGACCGACGACGGATCGATCGGCTCGGGGACGCGTCGGCGCAGGTGGTCGTAGCCCTTGCGGAGCACGATCCGGTGCAGCCAGGTGGTGAACGCCGCGCCTTCCTGGAAGGTGTCGAGGTGGCGCAGCACCGCGATGAACGCCTCCTGCACCACGTCGGCGGCGTCCTCGGGCGAGCGCACGACGCCGCGCGCCACTGCGAATGCGCGGTCCTGGTGGCGCTGCACGAGCTGCTCGAACGCGCGCTGCTCGCCGGCCTTGGCGCGGCGTACGAGCTCGAGATCGGGGGCGGCGTCCATTGCGTGGGGGAAACTACCAGTCGTGGATCCCTCCCCCAGCACCTCTTCGCGCGCGCTCGTGATCTGGCATGGCTACCTGCTCGGTGCCACCGGATCGAACATCTACACGCACCACCTCGTCGATTCGTGGGTGCGTGCCGGGCACGACGTGGTGCTCGCCTGCCAGGAGCCCGACCCGTCGCGGCACCCCGCGATCCAGGAGGCCGTGTGGCTCGAGGGCGGCACCGGCGGTGAGCCGGCGAGGGTCCGCGAGCGCCAGACGATCCGCGAGCGGCGCGAGGGCGAGGGTCGCTGCACGATGGTGGTGCCCGACCTGGGCGGGGTGCTGCCGGTCTACGTGCTCGATCGCTACGAAGGGTTCGAGGTGGTCCGCGTGCCGGGGCTCGATCGGGAGCGCCTCGACTCGTACCTGGCCGCGCATGCGGCCGCGATGCGGTGGGTGCTCGACGAGCATCCCGAGGTCGGCGGCGTGCTCGTGAACCACGCGTCGCCGCTGCCGCAGGCGCTGGCCCCGGTGCTGCGCGACGCGGGCGTGCCGTTCGCGGTGAAGGTGCACGGCAGCGAGCTCGAGTATGCGCTTGCGGAGGACGACACGCTGGTCGCGCCGGCCGCGGCCGCGCTCGGACAGGCAGCGAGCGTGCTCGTGGGATCGGCGCACATCGAGCGACGAACGCGCGAGCTGCTCGGCGACGCGTCGGTGGACGGCCGCGTGGCGATCGTGCCGCCGGGGGTCGACCTGGACCGGTTCCGGCCCGTCGAGCAGGCGGATTCGGCGCGTCGCGAGGAGCACGCACGCCTGGTCGACGAGCTGCGAACGCGCTGCGCCGCACAGACCGCTGGCCGCGACCGCTCGCAGCGCGAACAGGTCGAGCAGCTGGTGGCGCGCATCGGCGGCGACGCGGAGGTAGCATCGCTGTTGCTGCCCGCGCTCGCGCAGCTGCACGGCTCCTACGAGGAACGTCACGTGGAGCAGCCCGCGGCGGAGCGGATCGAGGCGATCGATCCGGTCAACACGCGGATGCTCGTGTACGTGGGCAAGCTGATTCCGCAGAAGGGCGTGCACCTGCTGCTCGCGGCGCTGCCCGAGGTGGTGGCCGAGCACCCGAACGTGCAGCTGGTGATCGCGGGGTTCGGACCGTTGCGCGATGCGCTCGAGGCGATGCTCACCGCGATGGTCAGGCGCGACGGCGCGGCGCTCGACGTGCTCGCCGACCGGATGGGCGAGCTGAGCGGCGAGGGCGGCAGCGCGCTGCCGCACCTGCGCGCGTTCCTCGACGCGCGCCGCGACGCCGGAACGCTCGGATCGTGGCTCGAGCAGGCGTCGCGAAGCCGCGTGGACGAGCATGTCACCTGGCTCGGCCTGGTCGACCACGGCGTGCTGGCGCACCTGTTCCCGCTCGCGGAGGCGAGCGTCGTGCCGAGCGTGCTGGCAGAGGCGTTCGGGATGGTGGCTGCGGAGGCTGCAGCGTGCGGCTGCGTGCCGGTGGTGGCCAACCACTCCGGGCTGGCGTCGGCCGCCGACGTGATCGAACACAACGGCGTGGAGCCGATCCGGTTCGACGCGCTCGACACCGCGACCGCGGTCGACGACCTCGTGCGGGTGCTGCCCGGTGAGATCGAGACCCGCCTGCCGTACTGGCTCGTCGCCCGGCCCGAGGCGCTGCGCCGGCCCGGCGTCGCGGCGTTCGTCCGTGCACTGCACGAGCGCATGGCCGAGGTGCGCCCGGCGCTGTTGGGCCTGGGGGCGAGCGCTACAGGAAGCTGATCGGGTTCACGATGTCGGCGTAGATCAGGAGGAGCGTCATGACCGCCAGAACCCCCGTGACGACGAGCGTGATGGGCACCAGGCGCGCCGTGTCGACCGGCCCGGGGTCCGGGCGCCCGCGCAGCTTCGCAATGCGGCGCCGCAATCCCTCCCAGAGCGCGCCCGCGATGTGCCCGCCGTCCAGAGGCAGCAGCGGGATCAGGTTGAAGACGAAGAGCGCGACGTTGAGGCTCGCGAGCATGCCGGTCAGCTGCGCGATCCGGTTGATGATCGGAGCCTCCTGGTAGCTCGTGATCTCGCCCGCCAGCCGTCCGATCCCCACGACCCCGATCGGGCGCTCAGCGACGCGCTCGCCGCCGCCGAACGCGGCCTCCCCCACCTGCCAGAGCCGCTGCGGAAGCGTCACGATGATCTTCGCCACGGCGACGATGTTGTCGCCCACCGCGGGCAGGACCGTCGTCACGGGCTGCGGCACGTTGACGTAGGCGGGCGAGATGCCGACGATTCCGACCTCCTCGGTGACCGGGTCCCCGTTCTCATCGCGCACGATCTCGCCGTTCTCGTCGTACACCGGCCGTTGCGTCGGCTCGGGGGTCAGAGTCAGACTCACCTCGGCACCGGCGCGCTCGACCACCAGGGTCACGGGCGTCCCCGCCGAGGAGCGGATGACCTCGGTCGCGGTCGTCCAGTCCGCCGCGGGCTGCCCGTTGACGCTCACGATCGTGTCGCCCGCCTGAACGCCCGCGGCCGCTGCGGGCGAGGGCTGGTCGTCATCGGCGCACTCGGTCCGATCGCTCGTGGCCGGGATGATGCACTCCGACACGCTTCCGACGGTGAGCGAGACCTGCGGGAGCCCGAAGCCGCAGATCACGACCGCGTAGAGGACGACCGCGATGACCAGGTTCATGAACGGCCCGCCGAGCATGACCACGATGCGCTTCCACACCGGCAGCTTGTAGAAGACGCGGTCCTCGTCGCCGGGCCGGATCTCCTCCCCGGACGAGGTGCGCGCGTCCTGCACGAGAGTGTCGAAGAACCCGGTGGATGCCGTGCGCGCCTTCCCGCCTTGGCGTGCGGGCGGGAACATCCCGGCCATCGAGATGTAGCCGCCGA
>JAGQUL010000379.1 GCA_020438525.1 Thermoleophilia bacterium
CGAGGCGCCCAACTTCGTTACCTGGACATGAGGAGCGGGTCGCGGGTGCATCAGGTGGGCTCGGTCGGATCGGGCGCTGGGGGCGACGACGACGAGCTGGTCGCGCCCGAGGCGTCGTGCGCCTGTGGTGCGGCGCCGAGATCGTGCGCGGCCGCGCGCTCGTGTGGTGCGGCGGCGAGCTCGTGGAGCGAGTCGAGGTCGATGTCGTCGATGGAGGCGGCGCGAGCGGCGGCGACGAACGCGCGCATCAGCTCGGGGTCCTTGTGGCCGGCGTGGCTCTCGATGCCGCTCGACACGTCGACCATCGCCGGCTGCAGGTCGCGGATCACGGCCGCAACGTTGTCGGGCGTGAGCCCACCCGCGAGACCGCGGCGCGCGCCGCTCAGCAGCGGGCGCACCAGATCGCCGGCAATCCGGTGGCCGGTGCCGCCCAGCTCGCCGTCGACCTTGGCGTCGAACACGATTCGCGCGCCGCGCTGCTCCCACATCTCGACCTGTGCGCGCAGCGCGTCGACGTGCGAGTCCTCGCCCACCGCGATCGTGCGGATGATCGGCGTGTCGGGCGCGAGCACGTCGGCGATGCGCAGGCAGTCCTCGTCGCTGCCGACGAGCTGCACGCTGTCGATCCCGGTCGACGTGACGAGCTGCGTCGCCACCGCGAGCGACATCTGCCCCACGAGCCCCACGATCTCCGGCGTGAACCGGCCCGCTTCCGCCGCGGTGTCACGGATCGTTCGCACCATCGCGGTCGCGGTGGGTGGCGGCACGTAGCGGCGCGTGCCCGGCACGAGCACGATCCCGACCAGGTCGGCACCTGCAAGCACCGCTGCGCGGGCGTCGTCGGTGCCGCGCAGGCCGCACAGCTTGATCATCGGTGGCTCCGCGCCCGCGTTCGGCGCTGCCCCGGCCGGGGCTGCCGCGGCCGGGGTCGGCTCGTCGTGCTGCTCGCTCGTCATGCGCTCGCTCCTTGCAGGCGTGCGGTTGCCAGCTCGCGCAGCAGTCCACCGGGCTGCCGCGATCGCATGAGAGCCTCCCCCACGAGCAGCGCATCCACACCGCACGCGCGCATGCGCGCGGCATCCGCCGGCGTGCGCACGCCACTCTCGGCGACGATCGGGCGCGGATCGACGCTGGCGCGTGGCGCGAGCTGCTCGGTCACCGCAAGGTCGACCACGAAGCTGCGCAGGTCGCGATTGTTCACGCCGATCACGTCTGTGCGGGTCGCAAGCGCGCGCTCCAGCTCGTGCTCGTCGTGCACCTCGAGCAGCACCTGCATGCCGCGGTCGTGCGCGCCGTCGACGAGCGCGGCCAGGTCGTCGTCGCCATGGATCGCGGCGATCAGCAGCACTGCGTGCGCGCCCGCGCCCGCCGCCAGGTCGAGCTGGCGCTCGTCGACGATGAAGTCCTTGCAGAGCACCGGCACGTGCACCGCCGCCGCCACCGTGGTGAGGTCGTCGAGCGACCCGCCGAAGTGGTCACGCTCGGTGAGCACGCTGATCCCGGCCGCGCCCGAGCCTGCATACGCCACCGCCTGCGCTGCCGGGTCGACCGACTCGTCGATCGCGCCCACGCTCGGCGATCGCCGCTTCACCTCGCCGATCACCGCGAGCTCGCCGCGACCACGCGCGTCACGGATCGCTGCAGCGAGCGAGCGCGGCTGCTGCACGTCGGCACGTGCCGGCGCCGCGTCGAGCGCGTCGAGCCGCGCACGCACGTCCGCCACGATCCGCTCGAGATAGGTTCCGGCGATCGAGCTCACGCCGCGACCTCCGCATCGGCGGTGGCGATCCACCGCTCGAGCTGGTCGAGCGCCGCGCCGCCGTCGATCGCCTCGCGCCCAAGCTCCACGCCGTGCGCCACATCACCCGCCAGCCCCGCCGCAACGAGCCCGGCCGCGGCGTTGAGCAGCACCACGTCGCGCGGCGCACCCTCGATCTGGCCGGCGAGCACGCCCCGCAGGATCTGCGCGTTGCAGCGCGCGTCGCCACCGCGGATCGCCTCGATCGGCGCACGCTCGAGCCCGACCAGCTCCGGCGCGACCTCGGTGCGCGCGATCCCGTCGGCGGTCACGTCGTACACGACGCTCGGCGCGGCGATCGACAGCTCGTCGAGCCCGTCCATCCCGTGCACCACCAGCGCTCGCTCCACGCCCAGCAGCTGCAGCACCTGCGCAATCCGCTCCGCCATCGCCGGATCGCTCACGCCCACCACCTGGCGCCGCACCCCGGCGGGATTGGTGATCGGGCCCAGAAAGTTGAACGCCGTGCGCACGCCCATCGAGCGACGTGGCGCCGCCGCATGCCGCATCGACGGGTGGAACGCGGGCGCGAACAGGAACGCGAACCGCGCGCGTGCGAGCGTCTCGCCCACCTGCTCGGGGGTGGCCTCGAGCCGCCCGCCGAGTGCCTCGAGCACGTCGGCGCTGCCGCAGCTGGAGCTCACCGCGCGGTTGCCGTGCTTGGCGACGGTCGCACCCGCCCCGGCCACCACGAACGCCGCGCACGTGCTCACGTTGAACGTGTCGGCGCCGTCGCCGCCGGTGCCGCACGTGTCGACCGCATCCGCCGGCGCAGGCGCGGCACGCACGTGCCGGCGCATCGACTGCGCGAACCCCGCGAGCTCCTCCACCGTCTCGCCGCGCGCGTGCAGCGTGACTAAGATCGCGCCGAAGCTCGCGTCGTCCACGTCGCCCGCCATCACGCAGTCCATGAGCTCGCCTGCCTCGGCGCGCGTGAGCGCGTCGCCGCGCATGATCGCCTTGAGCAGCGGGGTGTGTGCAGTCATCACGCGACCTCCAGGAAGCGGGCGAGCAGCTCGGGCCCCTGCGGGGTGAGGATGCTCTCGGGGTGGAACTGGATTCCTTCGACGCGCGCCGTTGCGTGGCGCACGCCCATCAACACGCCGTCGACGGTGTGCGCGGTCGCCACGAGCTCATTCGGCAGCGACCCCTCGTCCACGACCAGCGAGTGGTAGCGGCCGGCGTCGAAGCGCGCCGGGGCGCCTGCGTACAGACCCGCACCGTCGTGCACGAGCTCGGTCGCGCGACCGTGCACCACGCCCCCGCCCGGCAGCTGCACCACGCGCGCGCCGAGCGCATCGCCGATGCACTGCATGCCCAGGCAGATCCCGAGCAGCGGGATGTCGCGCTCGATCGCCGCATGCACGAGCGCCCGGCACACGCCCGCGCTCGCAGGACCACCCGGCCCCGGGCTCAGCACGATCGCATCCGGCTCGAGCGCCAGCAGCTCGTCGAGCGTCGCCGCATCGTTGCGAACCACCGTCACCTCGGCACCCTGCCGCGCGAGCACGTCGGCGACGTTGTAGGTGAACGAGTCGTAGTTGTCGATCAGCAGATGCATGGCTACAGCCCCTCCTCGGCGATGCGGACGGCGCGGGTCAGGGCCCGGATCTTGTCCAGCGATTCCTGGTGTTCCCTGGCGGGATCCGAGTCGGCCACGATGCCGGCCCCGGCCTGCA
>JAGQUL010000380.1 GCA_020438525.1 Thermoleophilia bacterium
CCGTGGAGCACCGGGAAGATCACGTCCACGCCCTGCAGCGCATTCGACGGGCTCGTCACCGTGGCGGGGCGTACCTCGCTGCGGCGCGCGACGCTGAGCGGGCGTCCGTCGCTGCTCGGCTCGTCGTGGTCGTCGGATGCGGGGCGCGGCGCGGCCTCGGGAAGCGCGAGCTTCGCCTTGCTCGTGAGGCGCCAGTCGCCACTGCGCTCGATCAGGACCGGAACCACGTTGTAGCGTTCGCCGTCGATCGCGTCCATGATTCCCAGCGCGCTCAGGCGCGAGATGTCGTGTTCGGACGAGCGACCACCGGCAAGGATGGCAACGTTCAGCTTTCGCACGGGGCGGCTACCTCGAAAATCGTGGGACGGCGGCCGAGGGGACGGCCGGCGGTGGTGGAAGGGTACCCGTTTCGACATCCGTGCGACGAGGTCCTGCAGGCGCGTATGGCCCCAATGGACCAGATCCGCCGCGCCGGCGAACGTTTCGCGAATCAGCGGTGCACGCGTTCGTGCTGCGGCAGGCCGAAGTCCGCGCTCTCGCGCCACGACGACGCAAGGTGATCGGCGAACTCCGACCATTCCGCCGGCCGATGCGCGCGCGCCCGGACCGGGATCCCCGCGCCCCCGCGCTGCGACCACGGCGGCATCACGAGCGGCGACAGGATGGTCGACGACGATTCCGTGGCTCCGGAGCGCCGCATCCACTCCTCGAGCGGCAGCACGCCGTCCGGTGCATCGGCGAACAGGTGGTCGATCACCAGCAGCTCGTCGTCCGTGGTGCGTGCGATCACCGCGGAGTGCAGGCGGGCGTTGCCGAAGCTGGGCGTGTAGGAGACGGCCATGGCGGCGGCCATCGCATCGTTGCGCGCGAGCTGCCCCACGGCTGCGTTAAGGTCGCCGCCCGCCTCGCGCTGGGCGAGCGAGAGCGCGCCGAAGGCCGCGCGCTGGATGCAGCGATTGTCGTTGCGCCACACGAACGCATCGCGCAGCTCCCAGCCGACGGTATGCACGAGGTCCTTCGACACGGGACGCAGGCGCTGCACGCCGTCCTGGAACGCGGTCAGTCCGAGCGAGCTGAGCTCGGGCGCGGACTCGCATACGGCGCCGGCGATCGCTTCGCCCCAAGCGCGCAACGCGCTGCCCTGGCTCGCCGCTCGCACGGCATCGACTGCTCCCCCCGGACCCATCACCCGTCCATCGAGCCCCCGCCGCATCCGGTTCCGCGCGACGCGCCATGCTCGTGCACGTCGGGGTCAGGCGATGGGGGCGCCGGCGTCGGACTGGAGCGAGCCGACGTGGATCGTCACGGTCGAGCCGACGGTGGCGGAGGTGCCGGCGGAGGGGTCGATGGAGATCACCAGGCCGTCCTGGGATGGATCGTCGGTCGGATCTTCCACGACGTCGACCGAGAATCCGCTGTCCTGCAGGGATTTCGTGGCGGTGTCCTGATCATCGCCGCCCACGTCGGGCACCGCGTTGCGGCCCGACGCGACCTGGATGGTGATCGTGTCGCCGGGCGCGGCCTTGGCATTCGCTGCAGGCGACTGCGAGATCACGGTGCCCTTCGCGCTCGGGGAGTCGACCGTCTCGACCTCGACCACGTAGTTGAACGGATCGGCCTCGAGGGTCCGCCGGGCCTCCGACTCGGTCATGTCGACCACGCTCGGCACCGTCTGGTCCTCGGGCCCCGAGCTCACGACGATCGTGATCGTCGAACCCGGCGCAACCTCGTCTCCGGCAGCCGGAGACTGACGGATCACGAAGCCCGGCTTGACGTCGGCCGACGTCTCGCGCTGACCTTCGCGAACCTTGAAACCGGCATCCTCGAGCGTGTTGATCGCCTTGGCTCGCTGCACGTTCACCACGTCGGGAACCGCGACCGGCTCGGGACCGCTGCTCACGACCAGGTCGACCTTGGACCCCTTGTCGGCCTTGTCGCCGGCACCCGGATCCTGGTCGATCACGATGCCCTTCGGCTCGTCGCTGCTGGGCTGCTGGGTCACCTCGCCGATCGTGAAGCCGTCGTCGGTGATCGCCGTGCGCGCCTCCTGCAGCTTCATGCCGACCACGTCCGGCACCGGGTCGCCCTGTGGCGTGAGGAAGAACCATGCGGCGGCACCCGCGAGCGCGAGCACGACCAGCACCGGAAGGATCCACCGCCACTTCGATCCACCCACGCCCTGGTCGTCGTCTTCCCAACCCGACTCGGGCCACGCGGGCTCCGGCGGGATCGGGGTCTCGTACGCACGGTTGGGCGTGGGAACGAGCGGCTGCACCGACGTTCGCGAGGCCGCAGCCGCCGCACCAGCGCCAGCACCGAGCGCCGCCGCGCCGAGCACCTTCGTCATCGCCTGGGTCTGCGAGCCCTCGCGAGCCCGGTCCAGGTCGGCGAGCATCTCGTCGGCCGAGTGGTAGCGTCGCGCCGGGTCCTTCTCCATCGCGTGCAGGATGATGCTCTCGAGCTGCGGCGTGACTTGGGCGTTGAGCGCCGATGGTCGGACGACCTCGTCCTTGACGTGCTTGAGCGCCACGTTCACGGGGCTGTCGCCGTCGAACGGCACGCGGCCGGTGGCCATCTCGAACATCACCACGCCGAGCGAGTACAGGTCGCTCGGCGCCGAGACGTCCATGCCCTGCGCCTGCTCGGGCGACAGGTACTG
>JAGQUL010000381.1 GCA_020438525.1 Thermoleophilia bacterium
TGTCGTGCGCCGGATCCGGATTGGTCGGCAGCGGTGCACCAGCCCCCAATCCGGGCCCCGGTGAGTACGCCGCCGCCCGGACGGGGTACAATGCCGTGTTGGCCCAGATCCCCGACACCCAGCTGCTGGACGCGGCATTCCTGCCTCCGGCGCCCGGTCTCGAGCCCGCGATCGTGCTCTTTGCCCCCACCGACCTGTCCCCCGGGGCATGGCGGCGTGCCGAAGAAGCACTGGGCATCCCCGAGCTCGCGCGCCGGCTCACGCTGCCCGTCGGCGATCCGGAGGAGCCGCGCTTCGTGCAGACGCGCGCGCTCGCCGTGGCCGACGCGATCCCCTTCCTGATCGGCCTCGCCCAGGCCGACACCCGCCCGAGCATGAAGGGGTGGGTGCTGGCCGCGCACATCGCGCGCCGCATCCACGAGGCAGCGATGCTGCCGCGCGGCAACGAGCAGACCGACGCGATCCTCGGCAAGATCGCCGGCGGCATGCCGCCATCCAGCCATGCGGTGCTGATCGAGGTGCAGGGCGAGGGCGACGACCCCCTGGCCGCGCTCGGCGGCCCCAACGCCGATGGTCCGATCTTCGCGCAGCTCGACGCGCGCGCCGCACTCGAGCAGTTCCTCGACGTGGCGCAGCACGCCTACGCGCTCGGCACCGCCCAGCAGCGCACCCCGCCCAAGCGCGGCCAGTCGCGCGTGCTCGCGGGGCTGTCGATCCGACTCGAGATCCCGCGCGGACGCGACGGGCGCTGGATCGCCCGCGTGCGCATCGACCGCGACGTCGATCCGGGCAAGGTGCGAGGCATCCTCGACGAGGCCGCGCAGGTGTGGAAGCCGCTCGCGGCGCTCGACGCGACATCGCTCGACGAGCCGATCGAGCTCACGGTGGACGAGGCAAGCGCGCTGATCATGGGCGCACCCGACCTGCAGGCCACCGGCGCCGGCGTGGAGCTGCCGGAGGAGCTGACGCTCAGCATGGAGCGCGCGGTCAGCGCCAAGATCCGCTTCCGCGACGGCGAGGCGACTCGGTCGTCGCGGCGATCGTCGGCAGGCGGCGGCACATCGAGCGGACCACGCTTCCGGCTCGAGGAGCTCGTGAGCTACGACATCGACGTGGCGCTCGGCGGCCAGCAGGTCGACGCGCAGGAGCTGCGCAAGCTCGCCCGCCAGGCCGGTGCGCTCGTGCAGGTCGGCGGCGAGTGGGTGAAGCTCGACGACGCATCGCGCGAGCAGCTCGAACGACTCGCCCGAGCCGTGGAGGCCACCGACTCGCACATGGCCAACTCGGCCGCGCTCGCCGCATCGCTCGGCGGCGAGGCCGTGCTGCCCGGAGGGATCCGCGCCGAGGTCGAGCGCGTCGATGAAGCAGCGCTCGCACGCGCCGTGGAGTTCCTCAAGAACCCCACCGCGTTCGACGACGTACCCACGCCCGAAGGCTTCACCGGCGAGCTGCGCCCCTACCAGCAGAAGGGCCTCAACTGGCTCGCCGGGATGGCATCGCTGCCGCTCGGGGCAGTGCTCGCCGACGACATGGGCCTCGGCAAGACCGTGCAGATCATCGCGCTGCTGCTGCACCTGCGCGCGCAGCGCGTCGACGCGGGCGAGGAGCCCGGCCAGGTGCTCGTGACCTGCCCCACGTCGCTGATCGGCAACTGGCAGCGCGAGCTCGAACGCTTCTCGCCCGACCTCAAGGTGCACGTGCACCACGGGCCGATGCGCGAGGCGCGTGCCTCGCAGCTCGACGGGCACGACGTGATCGTGACGAGCTACGGGCTCGTCGCGCGCGATCGCGAGATGCTCGCCGGGATCGACTGGTCGGTCGTGGTGTTCGACGAGGCGCAGGCCGTGAAGAATCCCGACACCGAACAGGCACGCGCGTCGCGGATGCTGCGTGCCCCCGTGCGGCTCGCGCTCACCGGTACGCCGATGGAGAACCGACTGCTCGAGCTGTGGTCGATCCTCGACCTCGTGAACCCCGGGCTGCTCGGCACCGCATCCGCGTTCAACAAGCGCTTCGCGGCGCCGATCGAGCGCACCGGCGACGAGACCGCCGCCGCCAACCTGCGCGCGCTCACGCGGCCATTCATGCTGCGCCGCGTCAAGCACGACCCCGAGATCGTGCCCGACCTGCCCGAGAAGCAGGAGCGCACCGTGGCGTGCACGCTCACGCCCGAGCAGGCCGCGCTCTACCAGGCCACCGCCGACGCGG